>JBAUDN010000045.1:0-4471 GCA_049678105.1 Microgenomates group bacterium | reverse complement strand
CCAAAAAACGGCCGAGTTTATAGCGATCGTGTTATTTGTTGGTGGCGGCTATTTCTTTCTCTCTTGTTTCCTAAAAAGAAGCTACCAGAAGGAATTGGTAAATTGGGCCGACCAGGAATCGCAGCGGAAAAAGGAGACAGATGTGTGGGAGCGGTTGTACTATTGTTTCCGCGACGATATAGTTTTTGATCCTAAAACTGGTGAAAGTTGCCAACCAGAAGAACTCGAGCAGTTTCTTCATTCGAAAGTTGTTGTGCCAACTTGATATTCGAAGCTTTCCGCAGAGGACGCAGCCCTCCAATCTGAAGACGATTGTTTTAATTACCAGGCACTTTATGTGTTTTGGTATTCTAGCAATTGAGATTGGAGGGTTTTTCTTTGGAGAAGTCACCCGAAGATTTCTGTTATCGCTTCAATTCCCAAGATTGTTCCTATTATTTGTACTATCCAATAAGCGGCAAAAACAATAATAAATCCAACCAGTGCGTTGGTAAGTTTTCCTTTTGCTGCCTGCATCTTTTTTGGATCCCCGCCTGAGGTCATCAGACTAAATCCGCCAAAAAGAAGATAAAGGAGAAGTAAAATGCCAGCGAGGGGGAAGAGATATTTGAGAAGCTCAGAAACTATGCTTCCGATATCTTCGCCAACAAAGATGGTAGGTTTTCCCTCAGAGTCTCTTAGTTGTTCTAGTTTTTCAAAATCAATAGCTGGTGACGGGGTTGGCATGTTCTATTCTCCAAATCCTGGCAACTGTAGTATATCAACTCCTATGATTTTTAGGATAAAAACAGAGAAAATCAAAAGTATTAATCCTGCAATTGCTGAAGTCATAAGTTCTTGACCAGCCTTTAATTTTTCAGGATTACCTGAAGATGTCATTATTTGAAACCCTGCAAAAAGAATTAGCAAAAAAGCAATACCTCCGCCAATACCAATCGCCCATTTCAGGATAAATCCAATAAATGCATTTGTATCGTTTATTGGAATACATCCTATTGCAGTATCTATTTGACCGCTTGGACAGTTTCCAAATGGACTACCCCCTCCAGGAGGTTTACATCCTTTACTACTACAACACCAAAGTACTAAATGCGAAGCCACACCACCACACTGCGCACTGGGTCCCAAGTTGACACAAGTATCATCTGGTTTTGCACTAGAAAGGGCACAAACACCATTAGGTATATCTTGGGCATATGTTTGTTTTGGGACAAGAATCGATGCCAACAAAAATAGGGCAGAGATGGTGAGAATTCTTTTCATAACCTTAGTAATCATTTTAGAGTAAAAGACAAAAGAGTAAAAGAGTATATGTGTCTAACTTTTAAATTTCAAGCTGATATAATTGAAAAGTGATACGGATGAAAAGTGTCAAGTGGCAAGTACTAGGTATCAAGAAGTTAATATTTCAAGTTCTTTTTATAGGTTTAACGATTGGTTTTTTATCACTGGGCGCCATTTCCGCCGAACCGAATTGTGATAATCCAGGACCAGGAGATTACGATTATTGTTACGAGAAAATTGATCAGGAAATTCAGGCTTTAAGGCCAGCCCATGAATATAATAAAAAGGAATTAGCGGACTTAAAAACACAACTGAATAGTTTGGAAAAAAGAATAGCGGCTCTTTCTAGTCAATTACGAACAGTAGAAAGAGACATATCTCTTAGAGAAGAAGACTTAGGATTTGCACAAGAAATCTTTGAAATAAAAACGAACAGTTATTATAAATTTCTGAGACTATATGATCCGCTTTTGCCTTTTCTTTCTTCAAATAATGCTTCGGAAGTTTTCAGAGAGATAAACTTTAGACAAAGAGCTGCTGATGAGGATAGGCGGACAATGGAGAAATATGCAGAGGATTTATTGGCACTTAGGAACGATAAAGAGGAACTTGAAAGAAATAAAACAAACTTGGCTGCCGCCCAAAGGCAAGTTGATGAGAGAGCGAAATTCTTAGAGGGAGAAGTTGAAAAAGTTGAAACATATCTTGCGACTTTAACTGCTAAACAGCAAGCGATTTTAGCGGCAAAGAGTGGGGCGTTTATTGTAAGTGTTGGAGATAGTGAACTTGCGGATGATTATAATGCCTCTATAAAAGGTTTTCGCGAGGCAGCCCCCTCAGGCTCTTTCGCTGTTTTCTCTTTTGGTGCCTATACTCACAGGAAAGGAATGAGTCAATATGGGGCTAGGGGAAGAGCAAACTCAGGGAGAAACTATAAAGACATATTGCAAACTTATTATGGAAAGCAGCCGGTAAATAAAAACACAGATGGAACAATAAATGTGGAGAGTCATGGAGCCTTAGATTTTGAGAACTACTATCTTTTTGGAATAGCGGAGATGCCTTCGACCTGGCACCCAGAAGCCTTAAAAGCTCAAGCTGTGGCTGCTAGGACATATGCATATCGCTATAAGCAAGACGGAAGTACAATTTGCATCACCGAGAGATGTCAAGTTTTTAGACAAAGTAAAGCAGATAATCCTCCGGAGGCATGGAAACAGGCAGTTATAAACACAAAAGGAGAGGTTTTGGAAGATGTAGTTACTTTTTATTCTTCAACAACGGGTGGTTATCTTACAACAATGGGGTGGGATACAACTGATGGAAGTGGTGGCGGAAGTTTTTTGGATAAAACTTATGAAAAATTGGGAGGATCTCCTTGGGTTTATAAAGCGTGGTATACAGAAGGTTATAGCCCAAGTAGTGATAAATGTGGAAGAAGTAACCCTTGGCTTAGTGGTACTGAATTGGCTGACATAGTAAATGCGGCCTTGGTTTTTCAACATAAAGATGATGACAGAATTACACCAGTTACTACTTCTTGTTGGGGTGGTAACCCGTACAGCCACGAAGAATTGCGAAATGTTGCGGCTCAGTATGGAGGTATAAGTACTGTTTCTAGTGTTTATGTAACACAAGGTGGTGGCGCAACCAATGAAGTTGTTGTTAATGGAAATATTCATTTGAGCGGTTCTGAGTTTAAACAGGCATTTAATTTAAGAGCTCCAGGATACTTAATGATTCCTCAAAAAGGATTTGCCTTTTTTAATATTGAAAAAAAGTAATTTTTTTGTATGAAACCGTCCTATAAAGTGATATAATCGGGCTGCAATGCCAGATATTTTTATTTCTGAAGACTCAAAGAAAAAAAAGGAAAAGTCAAAGAAAAAGGTTGTACTAAAAACCAAAAAACCTACAAAACATATACGTCCACGATACAAACTTACAAAAAAAGCTCAAGGTAAATTATCGGCTTTCAACTATCTTCCAAAATATGTTGATTTCGAAACACGAGATGCAGACGAAAAAGTTATTCTTTTACTGCGAAAACATCCACTAACAAACTTATCTTGGATTCTAATCGGTGTATTAATGATATTAGCCCCACTTGTTTTAAGTACTTTTCCAATACTTTCTTTTTTGCCAGGCAATTTTCAATTTATTGCAGTTTTAATATGGTACATGATAACCACAGCATTTCTTCTGGAGAACTTCTTAACATGGTTTTTTAATGTAAATATTATTACAGACGAAAGAATAATTGATATAGATTTTTTCAACCTTATTTACAAACAAGTGTCAGATACAAACATAGACAAGATTCAGGATGTTACTTATCGCATGGGAGGGGCCACAAGAACATTGTTTAACTACGGAGATGTGTTAGTCCAAACCGCGGCGGAAGTTCCCAACTTTGACTTTCTAGCAGTTCCAAATCCTGATAAGGTGGCAAAGATTTTGCAAGATTTGAGAATTGAAGAAGAAATAGAAAAACTAGAAGGAAGAGTAAGATAATGCAGACCTTACCAATTATTGGCATATCAATCTGGCTAATAGCGAAAGTATTAGTCCTATTTGCTCTGGCAATTTATATAGCGTTTGCCTTTGTGGTCTTAAGACAAATTAAGCTTATGATTGCTACTTTAGAGGTTGATTTTGAAACACCTGTTAAAATACTAGGATCGGTACATTTGATCTTTTCTATATTAATTTTTATTCTTGCCCTAATAATTTTGTAAAAAGTGGCAGAATTTAATATCACTTCAGCTAAGTTGACAGGCAACCCAGGGGCTTCGGGGTGGGCTCAAGTTCATGAATTTGCTCCAGATGATGCTGAGAAATTAAAACTTCGTGGAAGACTTTTTGCAGTTATAGCGACCAAATCACAAAAAAAGGAGGATTCAACCGAAGAGCATGGAGTTGACAGCGTAGTTGCGGGAAGAGAGCTTTTAACAAGACTTCATGAGGAATATTTTGGAAGTACAGAAAAAACTGCTTTCAATGCCCTAAGCGATTCTGTTGAAAAAGTAATAAATGAATTCTTAGATGTTTGGGGAGATGTTGAAATCGCGGCCGCAGTTATTGTGGACGGTGTTATTTATACTGCCTGTGGTGGGGGAGCACAAGCAGCTGTTTTTAGAAACGGAATACTTGCAAAAATATTGGTTAGCAAAAAAGAAGATGTTGT
>JBAUDN010000044.1:0-5863 GCA_049678105.1 Microgenomates group bacterium | reverse complement strand
CGGCGAGATTCGTGACCAAGAAACAGCCGATTTGGCAATCCAAGCATCGCTCACCGGACACTTGGTTTTCTCTACTCTTCATACAAATGACGCGTCAGGTGCACTTCCCAGGCTTTTGGATATGGGTGCGGAGCCTTATCTCCTTGCTTCCTCAATAACGGCAGTAGTTGCCCAAAGGGTAGTTAGAAAAATTCATGATAAATGTAGAGTCAGCTATGATGCCGATCCTAAAGTAGTTGAAGAGATAAAAGATATATTAGGCAGTCTTTGGCCGGACGGAAAAGCTGTCAAGCTTTATAAAGGTAAAGGGGATGCGGAATGCAACAACAGTGGTTATTATGGAAGAGTAGGTATTTTTGAAGTATTACCGGTTACAGAAAAAATTAGCAGATTGATTTTGGAACACAAATCAGCCTTTGAGATAGAAAAGCAGGCAAGAGAAGGGGGAATGATTACTCTTAAACAAGACGGGTATTCAAAGGTGTTGGAAGGAACAACAACGCTTGAAGAGGTATTAAGGGTTGCCCAGGAGTAAATATGGCTATTAAAGAATTATTACAGCTGACAATTGACCGAAATGCATCAGATCTCCATGTTGTTTCCGGCATTCCCCCAACACTTCGTGTTGATGGCCAACTTACTCCAGTTCCCAATGAGGCGGTATCAACACCCGACATAATTGCTTCCTACTTAAAAGAAATACTTTCAAGTGAGCAACTGGAACGGTTGAATGTTAATAAAGAGCTTGATTTTTCGCTCTCGTTTAGCGATAAAGCGCGGTTTAGGGTAAATGCTTACACCCAAAAAGGCTCTTTTGCTTTGGCTTTCAGAAGGATACCTCTGGAGATTCCCCAAATTGACTCTCTTGGACTTCCTAAAATTCTTCATTCATTTACAGGTCTAAGACAAGGTTTTATTTTGGTGACGGGCCCCACCGGCCATGGGAAGTCAACTACCTTAGCGGCGATGCTCAATGAGATTAATCGGTCAAGAGCAAGCCATATTGTAACAATAGAGGACCCTATTGAGTTTATTTTCCGACCTAATAAGTGCATCATTTCCCAAAGAGAGATGGGTTCAGACACCCACTCTTGGCAGATAGCTTTAAGGTCTGTTTTAAGAGAGGACCCGGATGTTGTTTTGGTTGGCGAGATGCGAGACCACGAAACAATAGCTTCCGCTTTGACGGTGGCCGAAACCGGACATTTGGTCTTCGCCACTTTGCATACAAACTCAGCTGCCCAAACAGTAGACAGAATTGTTGATGTCTTTCCGGAGGAGCAGCAAGGACAAGTTCGTCTTCAACTTTCAAATGTCTTGGAGGCGGTTTTTTCTATGCGCTTAGTTCCCGCAATAGCCGGAGGACGTGTTGTTGCCTATGAAGTAATGCTGGGTACCTCGGCAATAAAAACTACCATCCGTGAAGGAAAAACTCATCAGATTGAATCAATACTGCAAACCTCACAGGAGGCGGGAATGAACACTTTAGAAGTTTCCTTGGCTTCCCTTGTACGTTCGGGACATGTCACGCTTGAGGTAGCACAGAGCTACTCCATGCGCCCCGAGGAGTTAAGTCGTCTGGTAAGAAATACTTCAAATGCGGGTATAAAATGAAAAGATATAACTACAAGGCAAAGGACAAGGCGGGAAATGTAGTTATGGGAGAAGTTGAAGCTTCTAATGAAAATCACGCGGCAAAGCTGGTTCGGCAAAAAGGCCTTGTCGTTATCTCTATTAAAATAAAAAGGGAAAGCCCTTTTAATCTAATAAGGGCTTTTAGGGAGAGAATTACCCTTTCTGACGTAGCTACTCTTACTCGCCAACTCGCGACAATGGTAAATGCAGGGTTGCCTATAACCCAGGCTCTTCTAATTTTGCGATCACAAGCAAAAGGCTCAATGCAAAGAATGGTTTCTCAGATTTTAGCTAATGTTGAGGGGGGCGAGCCATTATCCACCGCCATTGAGAGACACCCCAAAGCTTTTTCCCCCACTTATGTTGCCCTTGTTAAATCAGGAGAGATGGGGGGAGTTATGGATGAGGTTTTGGTAAGGCTTGCCGATAACTTGGAAAAACAACAGGAGTTCAAAGGAAAAGTTAAGGGTGCTCTTATTTATCCCGCGATTATTATTGTTGGTATGCTTCTGGTTGGACTTATTATGATGATTTTTGTTATCCCAAGACTTACTTCTCTTTATGTAGAGTTTGATGCCGAGCTTCCTGTTCCAACCCAAATTCTTATTGGACTCTCCAATTTTTTTATCCATTTCTGGCCCCTTTTCCTTATTTTGGGCGGTCTTGGTTTTTACGGTTTCTCCCTTTACAGAAAAACACCCAATGGGCGCCGAAAAACAGATGAATTGTTCTTTAAACTTCCTATTTTTGGGGATTTGCAGCGGCAGGTAATTTTAACGGAGATGACAAGCACGCTTAGCCTTATGGTTGGGGCCGGTGTTTCGATACTTGAGGGTTTAAATATTACTGCAGGGGTGGTGGGAAATGTTGTAATTTCTGATGCTTTAAAAGATTCTGCCAGGCAAGTTGAGAAAGGTTTCCCCATAGCCTTTTCTTTTGCAAAACACCCGGAAGCTTTTCCTTATATTCTTTCTCAAATGATTGCCGTTGGGGAGGAAACTGGAAAGATGGATGAGGTCTTAAGTAAAGTTAGCCATGTCTTTGAGGTGGAAAGTGACCAAAAAGTCAAAACCTTAACAAGTGCGATTGAGCCTTTGGTAATGGTGATGTTGGGTCTGGGGGTTGGATTTTTGGTAATTGCCATTATTTTGCCAATTTATAACCTTACAAGCCAGTTTTGACGGCTTGACAGTGAATTTAGTTTGCCTAATACTTAAATATATAAGGATGAAGGGGGTGAGAAAATTTGACTGCCCGAAATAAAATTAGAAAAGCTGTGAATGGCGGTTTTACTTTGGTTGAGCTCTTGATTGTTATTGGTCTTTTGGGGGTAATAGCTTTAATTGTTATTGCTGCTATTAATCCGATCGAGCAAGCCAATAGAGCCAGGGATACGAGTTTTAAATCAGATGGTGCTCAGCTTATTTCTGCCATTGACCGTTACTTCGCCGCAAGGCAAGAGTTTCCTTGGGTGACTACGGGAGGAGCTACAGATAATGACTCGTCCTACGGCTTTATAAGTGCAGGAGATGAGGGAATTGGTATCTGCGGGGCTGACTGTACAGCAGATGGGGCTTTGATTATCAATGACGAGCTAAAACCCGAGTTTAGAAATAGGGATTTTATTGATGACCACGGTGGTACGGATAATTCCAAAAAACTGTTTATGGGTAAAGAAACAGGAACGTCAGAATCAGTATATGCTTGTTTCATTCCTGCAGCTAAGGCAACACGCCAGGATGCGATAGCTGATGGTGATGTTTATACTATAAGCGCAGCGGATGGTACCAGAAGTGAAACGACAAGTTGTGATGCAGATGATGCCAACTGGATAACCAACGGTTGTTATATCTGTATTCCTTAATGTAGGGTAAGCTTTTCTTATACCTATGGCCCTTGTCTTATTCGTACTGGGTCTTATTATTGGTTCCTTTTTAAGCAGCTATACTTACAGGTTGCCCCGGGGTAGAACGATAATAAAAGGGAGGTCCATTTGTCCAAGCTGCAAAAAAAAGATACATTGGTATGATAATCTCCCGCTTCTTTCGTACCTTTTACTTAAAGGCAAGTGCAGAAATTGTGGTAAAAAAATCTCAATAAGATATCCTCTCATAGAGTTGACCACTGGGTTAGGTTTTGTCGGAGTCTGGTTTCTTTCCGACGGCTTTGTTTCTCTGCTTTTTTGGCTTTTTCTTTTTTCCCTTTTGCTGGCGATTTTTGTAATAGATTTGGAAGCTAAAATAATTCCGGATGAGCTTATTTTTGCCGGATTTATAGCAAGTACCTTTTTTTTGCTGGTTGTCAAACCTTCCGATTTCTATATACATCTTTTTTCCGGTTTCGTTGCTGCTTCCTTTTTATTATTGGTACACATTCTGACTCGTGGGCGTGGAATGGGTTTGGGTGATGTAAAATTTGCGCTTTTCGGCGGTATTTTATTGGGGTGGCCATTAAGTTTAGTTTGGCTTTTTGGTGCCTTCTTGACAGGTGCTTTAGTCGGAAGCATACTGATATTAGCCAAAAAGACTTCCTTTGGAAAACAGATTGCTTTTGGGCCATTTTTGGTTTTGTCTTTAATAATTGTTCTTATCTGGGGAGAAAATTTGTTTAATTTATTATTTTAAGGTTTAAAGAAAAATGGGCATTCTCAAGAGAAAAAGAAAGGTATTGGGAGTAACTCTTCCGGAACTGCTTGTCGTCGTATCCATAATTGTGCTTCTTATCACCTTTATTCTTTGGTACTTCAGAAACCAAATATTTAAAGGGAATGACGGAAAAAGAAAGGGAGACATACATAAGATTCAGATCGCCATTGAAGAGTATGAAAAAGACCATAATTGCTATCCCCTACCTTCGTTTGTAATTTGTGATCCCGGTACTGGTTTAAAACCCTATATTCCAAAAATTCCCTGCGATCCGACGACCGGTGCCTCCTATTTTTATGAACATGAAGATTCAACTTGTCCCTCATGGTATAGACTTTATGCAAACCTTGAAAATCTAAGCGACGAGGATATCGCAGGAGCTTGTGGTCCAGGATATGCTTTTAACTATTACGAAACCAGCCCCAATGCACCAGACCCTGAATGTACCGACATAGAGAATGGAAACGGCGAAAATGGAGGGATACCCAGTGACTTTTATGGATGCTTTAGCGGGGTTTGTCAATCGATAAACTGGGATCCTGCACGTCCTGGACCGGTGTGCGATCCTAATTATAAAAGTAGTACCTGTTATTACCAGTGTACAGACCCTGATACAGGACTACCTCAAAACGACTGTCAGCCCTGGGACGAGTAAGATGAAATTTTTCAGTAAACAAGAGACTCTTTGGATAGGAATAATTTTGTTTTTGATAATAGTTTTGTCTTTGTTTAATTTCAGAATTTCCTTAAGGCGAGCAAGAGATGCTCAGAGAAAAGGGGATATAAGAGAGTACAGTCGGTTTCTGGGTAGGTTTCAGAATGAGTATGGTTTTATCCCTACCTCTCTTGACGGCAAGATAGTTACCTGCGATATTAAGTTTGATGAAAAGGGCGACCCTATTTTTAGTCCTTGCGAATGGGATCCGTCCGACCCCCACGATAGCAAAGGCGCAAAATATTATTACCTATCAAATAGTAAGAGATATCAAATCTTTGCTTGCTTGGAAGGTAAAAGTGAAGCAGAGTATGATCTTAAAATTGAGGCAAGAAATTTACCTTGTGGGGCAAGAATTTGCAACTTCGGGCTTTCATCTGGCAATACTCCACTTGATAAATCCATTGAGGAATATGAAAATGAACTATTGGAGAAAGATTTATGATTCAAGATTTTAAATTGAAAAAAAGCGGGTTTACTTTAGTAGAACTTCTTGTTGTCATGGCGATTTTGGGAGTGTTAGTAACTTTAATTGCAGGTGGATTCCGTACTGCCCAGATGAGAGGAAGAGATGCTCAAAGAAAGTCTGACATTAAAGAGGTTGCAAACTCGCTTGAAGTTTTTCTTTCGGATCATAGGCGGTATCCAAGCGATACACCTTCGGGTCAGATTCAAGCTTGTCCATACGATTCCGTCTTAGGCTCCGGCAATTGTGTCTGGGGATCAAGTGAACTTACGGATGGCAATACGGTGTACTTCAAAGTCCTTCCTCAAGATCCTGTTTCTTCCCAGGCTTATATTTACCGTATCGTTCCTGGCTCAAATAATCAGAAATTTCAGCTTTTCGCAAGGCTGGAAAATCCCAAGG
>JBAUDN010000043.1:0-9812 GCA_049678105.1 Microgenomates group bacterium | reverse complement strand
CCGTATGAGACCTCATTAAGGTACATTTCCAAAATTTGGTCCTTGGTATATTTGAATTCAACGGCGACTGCCAGGATAATCTCTCTAATTTTGCGAATGATTGTTTTTTCAGAGGAAAGTAGAGCATTTTTAACCAACTGCTGAGTGATAGTAGAACCTCCTGCCAATTCTCCTCGAGTTGCATTTTTTATAATTGATCTAAATATGCCCCGAATAGAAAAGCCTGGGTGTCGGTAAAATTCGGCGTCCTCAGCCGCCAAAGTGGCAAGTCTTACCTGAATGGGTACTTGGCTTAATGAAACAAGTGTTCTGTTCTCATCTTTATAAATTTTAAACAGCAAAATTCCATTTCTGTCATAGATTTTAGTAGATATTTCCCGTTCTCTTGTTACAAGTTGACTAGGCGAAGGGATGTCTTTGAGAATTAATATCCAGAAGATAAAAAGAAAAGATAATATTACGGCAAGTGCAACCTGAGCTCTGGGGCTAATTTTTGGAAGCTTTAATTTAGGGAGTTTGATGAGTCTAAGCCTTATTTTTAGTCTAAGGACTTTAAGACTCTTAACTAGTTTTAGAAGGAGTTTAATGCCGGATTTCAAGAGAAAGGACAAAAATACTCTTGTTGAATATCCAATCCAGTAAGAGATAAAGAGTAGGGCCAGGATACTATAGGTGAAAAGAAGATAAAGGGGTTTGCCAGCAAAGACTAGCACCTTTCCTATGAGGCTAAGGTGGCTGTTTTTTACTTTAGGGGCAACTTTAACATCTGCTTTCTTGAGGATGTGGGCCACCACCTATATTTTATCAGTTTAGGGCACTTCTCGGAAGGGGTATTTTGCTTGTTTTTAGAAAGAAAGGGGAAATCTGACGTTAACAGAATCGGTGGGAATTGGGCAATCTAGGCAGACTAAGGTGCCTAATGGATCATAAAGTACCGGATGATTTTGGGTTTCTATGTTTTCCGGTGGTATGTCTCGTCCGGCAAGCGCACCCGTTGTTTTGTCAATTTGGATGTCTTGGTTACCTTCTTCAACTGACTCAGTGACGGTTCCTAATAAGAAATATTCAAAGCGGGTTGGACAACCAGGGTCTTCTTCGGATCCGGTTGGTAAAACACCCGTGGTTGAACAGACTGTTGCCCCAGTAACCTCATTGGGTTGCAGAGGCCAGGCATGGCCTTCCTCCTCTTTATCATAAAAACCGTCTTCAGATTTATTGAGGGCTTCCCTTATAATCCTATTCCAAATAGGGGAGGCTCCGGAGACTCCTGAAACCGCTGCGCTCATTGGAGAGTTATCATTGTTTCCAACCCAGGAGGCAACAAGGATTTGCGAGGTATATCCTATTGTCCAATTATCACGCCTGTCATTGGTGGTTCCTGTCTTGACAGACACTTCTGGATGTCCGGCAACATTAAGATATGAGCTTCCTCCAAAAGCAGGAGTTCTCGCATTGTTATCAAGGAGGATATGGGAGGTAAGAAAGGTTACATCGGGTGTTAGAATTCTGTCTCCCTCCAATTCCTTAGTATCCACCTCTTCAAGAACCTTTCCTTTCCAATCTTCTACTTTAAGAATAGAGATTAAGGGTTGTTTTATTCCCTGATTGGCGAGAACGCCGAAAGCCACCGCCATATCATAAGGTCTGACTTCACCCCCGCCCAAAGTAAGCGAAAGACCGTAGTTTGAAGGATCTGTGAAGGTTGTAATTCCCATGTCTTTGGCAAACTCGACGAAATTTTCAACTCCATTCAGAGCCAAAACTCTGACAGCAGGAAGATTAAAAGAGCTGCCCAGGGCAAAACGAACTTGAACAGCACCGTGGAAGTTTCCGTCATAGTTTCTTGGACAGTAAAGGGGCTGTCCTGGAACCGTAAAGCAAGTTGGTACATCAGCAAGTGGGGTGGCGGCCGTTATTTTCTCGTCTCTTAGGGCAAGTGCGTAGTTGAGGGGTTTGATTGAGGAACCCGGTTGTCTTTTTGCAAAAATAACATTCACTTTCCCGTCTTCATCTTCGGCAAAATAATCTTTTGAACCAACCATGCTTAAAACTTCACCGGTCTTAGGCCTGGTAATTATGGCTGCTCCGTTTCCAACGTGGTGCCTATTAAGTTTGGCAACCTCTGTGGCAACAGTCCTTTCAGCAAATTCCTGAAGCTCTAAGTCAAGGGTTGTTGTTACTCTTAAGCCTCCCTGCTCGACTACTGCATCGCCGTATTTTTCTGCGAGTTGATCCTTGATCCAGAGTGCGAAATGCGGCGCCCTTAAGGTTTCCGGTTCTGCAAATGGAATTTCTTGAGCCTGTGCTTCATCTGCTTCCTCAGAAGTTATATGTCCATCTTCAACCATGCGCCTTAATACTGTTTCTTGCCTGCCCCTTGCTAGTTCAGGATGGGCCCCGAAAGGAGAATAGCGGGTGGGTGCTGCAGGTAGACCTGCTAAAAGAGCTGCTTCAGCTAGACTTAAATCTTTGGCAGATTTGGCAAAATATAGCTCCGTTGCTGCTTCAACTCCATAGGCGGTTGAGCCGTAAGGGATTTGGTTAAGATACATTTCCAAAATCTGATCTTTGGAGTAAATTGCTTCCACTACCATTGAGAGCATAAATTCTCTAATCTTTCTTTTAATTGTTCTTTCGGGACTTAAAAGCGTATTTTTGACCAACTGTTGAGTTAGGGTTGAGCCTCCTTGGAGTTTTCTTTTAAAAACAATGTTATAAGCTGCCCTTACGATTCCTGTAGGAGAAAAACCATAATGTTTATAAAAATCCTTGTCTTCTATCGCAATAGTGGCCTCCTTTAGATGTTCGGGGAGCTCCTCAAGTTTTATTGGTGTTCTTCTTTTCTCAGCATAGATTTCATAAATTAATTTTCCATTTCTATCAAAAAGTTTTGTTGAAACAGGATATTGTTCGGAAGATAAGTTTGTCGGAAGGGGTATTCCCCAAAAAAGCCAGAGAAAAATAATAGCAATTACTGAGATGAAGATAAATCTTTTCCGAGATCTTTCGTCCTTAAAAGATTCTTTAAAAAATTCTTTTATTTTTTCGAAAAGCTTTACCTTCTTTTTATCTTTTCTTTTCTCTTTATTTTTCATCTTATTTTTCGTCTGTGCTTCAGGTATTATACAAAGTATACTTAAAAACAGCAGGGGGTGACAGAGATGGCAGAAGAAAAAGAAAAAAAGGAGGAGATTACAGTCAAAAAGGATGAGAAAAAGGATAAATCGAAACCCAATAAATCGCTGATAATTCTTGCTGTTCTGGCCGTAATTTTGATAGCAGTGGGGTTAGCAGGAAGATATGTTTATCGGAAGGTAGGAGAATCATTCTTGGGAGCGCTTCTTTCCAGAACAACGGGCGGAAAGGTTGATGTAGATAAGGAGGGGGAAAAGATTACTGTTACTTCCGAAGAAGGAGAATTTTCTTTTGAAGAGGAAGGAAAACTACCTGATAATTTCCCGGCGGATTTCCCGATTTATCCCAATGCAAAACTGGAAAGCTCTTGGACAGCAACCAGCGATGAAACAGAAGGACTTTCCCTCATGTGGGAAACCAATGATTCTATTGATAAAGTTGCAGATTATTACAAAGATGAGCTTACTAGTGGAGGCTGGAAGTTAAGTTTTACTTCCGAGGCTGAAGATTCGACCACTTTAGCTTTTGAGAAGGATGATACCAGCGGTTTTATTGGGATTACAATTGAGGATTCAAAAACAGTAATTTCACTGACCCTTGGTCTTTGAATAGTTTATGGATTTTTCTCTTGAGAAAAAAATTTGGTGGGGATATTTAGGGAAGGATCTTCAAGAACTTCTCCACGAAGCTGTTCTGTTGGTTGAAAAAGTAAACCTTTGGGATGAGAAATTCCACGATTATTCGTTTGTTGTTTTTCCTGCGGCAAAAGCGTATGAAGGATTCTTAAAGCGCATTTTTCTAGATAGGGGTTTTATAGACAGCGGAGATTATTATGGCAAACGCTTTAGGGTAGGGAAGGCACTTAATCCTTCTTTAGAGAGGCGTTTGAGGAAAAAAGAAAGCGTTTATGACAGAATTGTTAAATTTTGTGGAGGTCGTGATTTGGCAGATAAAATGTGGGATACTTGGAAAAGTTGTCGCAATTTGCTTTTTCACTGGTTCCCGAATGAGAAAAATGCAATAGATTTTTCCGAAGCAAAAGAAAGGGTATCTTTGGTAATCGAGACCATAGATGCCACTTTTAAAGGGTGTAAGATGAAAGAAATAGAAAAATAACTATGCCAACAAAGGAAACTGCTATAAAACATTCAACAATTCTTGCGGCGTATCTTTTAGTTGTCTGGGGCTTTTACCGTTTCATTTTTAGGCTCCCGGAGGAAATTGAAGAACTGATTATAAAACCAATAGTTTGGCTGTTGCCGGTTTTTTATCTTGTTCGCAAAGAAAAAGGCAGCCTCTCTTCAATAGGATTAACAACAAAAAAGCTGTTTCCGGCAATCTATTTTGTGCTAGCGTTGGGCGCAGTTTTTGCAATTGAGGCAATCATTATTAATTTCGTAAAACATGGAGGTTTTGACTTTTCAGCAAACATAGGAGAGAAAGCACTCCTTAGTTCTTTGGGGCTTTCGTTTGCGACGGCATTTTCAGAGGAAATTTCTTTCAGGGGATATCTTTTTAATAGAGTTTGGAAAGCACTTGGCAAAGAATGGACGGCCAATATCGCAACCAGCGTAGTCTGGGCGCTGATTCATGTTCCGGTTGCCTTTTTTGTTTGGAAATTATCAATTTCTTCAGCTTTGATATATCTTTTCCTAACAACCCTTTTTGGGATGGGTTCAGCTTTTGTTTTTGCAAGAACCCGAAATGTGTTCGCATCGGTTTTTCTTCACGTCCTTTGGCAGTGGCCAATAATTCTTTTCAGATAGGAGCAGTGGCTTGACTTTTATTGGTTGCCAGTTTACGATATTTCTGCTCAGATGTTCAAGCGGATTTTGGTGATTGTTTCTACATTGATTTTTGCCCTCGGGATATTGTTTACTTCGGTAGTAAGAACAGCATCTATAAAGTATGTTTTTTCTCAAGAAGCCACAGAGCAAGGGGCGTCTTCCCCAGAGGAGAAGATAGAGATTGATTATGTACTTCCTTACCCTGGCAGAATTTCTCCCGATCACCCTCTCTGGTTGGTAAAGGCCATAAGGGATAGATTGTGGCTTTTACTAACAACTAATCCAAGTAGAAAAGCAGAGTTAAAGCTTCTTTTTGCAGACAAAAGACTTGCTATGAGTAAGGATCTTTTTGAAAGAGATAAGCCCGGAATAGCCTTTTCAACTTTAACCAAAGCAGAAAAATATTTAGAGGAGGCTTGCGATTTAGAAGAAAAAAACAGACAAAAAGGAATAGATACATCGGAATTTTTGACGATTCTTACAAAAGCCTCACTTAAACATAGGCAGATGATAGATGAAATATTAAAAATGGCCCCAGAAGATGCAAAACCTGGGATTATAAGAACACAAGATTACTCCAAAAATGTTTATAACAAGACAAGAGATGCTTTGCGGGGGAAAGGATTGCCGATTATGGAAAACCCCTTTGAGTCGCAATAAACCTTCATTTTGAGTGAAAAATGTAAACGCCAGATTTTGCTTCTTTGCTAAATTGTTGTATTTTTCTTCCTAAAAAAATTTATTAAAAAATAATTAGCAATTTTGACTTACCAAAAACCAGCCTTAGGCATTGCCTAAACTGATATTTTTTGACACAGATATTACTAGTTGACATAACATATCTAGTGTTAGATTATCTCAATTGCGCTAGGAATAGTGATTTTTATTTTCATCTATGAAATGTCCTTTTTGTGCAAGTGATGATAATCAGGTCCTTGAGTCAAGAATGGTTGAAGAAGGACAAGCGATAAGAAGAAGAAGAGAGTGTGGGAAGTGCAATAAGCGTTTTACGACTTATGAGAGAGTGAGGGGGCAAGTACTTTGGGTTATTAAAAAAGACGGAAAGCGCCAACCATTTGACAGAGAAAAAGTCAAAAGAGGAATTTTGCGGGCAATTGAGAAAAGACCGGTATCTTTAGATTTGGTTGGTGACATAGTTGACCAGATTGAAAGGGAGATGTTAAGGAAAGAAAAAGAAGAAATTTCTTCCAGAATAATTGGGAATGCGGTTCTTAAGAGATTAAAAAAGGTGGATAGAATAGCTTGGTTAAGGTTTGCGAGTGTTTATTTGGAATTTGAGGATTTAAAAGATTTTGAGAAAACAATCGAGAAAAACTACTGAGATGACAACTACGCAAATAGTAAGAACTGGCCAGAAAAGAGTTTCTAAAGCAGCAATTAACGGTAATGGGCTAATGAAGATTGTTGAGGGAGAGATAAAAGAAGTAAGGAAGAGAAATGGACAGATTGCAACTTTTGATATCGAAAAAATTGTTAATGCCGCTTATAGAGCAATGCTTGCTGCGGGTGAAGGGGGAGAAAAGGAAGCTGTAAAGATAGCTGAAAAAGTCTATCTTGAACTTCTTAAGATGAATGCAAATGGAGAAGAATTTATTCCAGGGGTTGAGCAAATACAGGATTTGGTTGAAAAACATCTTATTTTTGCAGATTTTGCTCAAACCACCAAGGCCTACATTCTTTACAGACAAAAACGGACAGAGGCGAGAGAGAAGAAGTTGTCTGTTCCTGAAAACCTAAAAAAGGAGATTAGAGAAAATAGTCGTTTCTTCAAAAATCATTTGGCGGAACTCGTTTACTACAGAACATATTCACGCTGGCTTGATAATAAAGGAAGAAGAGAAATATGGAAAGAAACAGTGGAGAGGTTTGTTAGTTTTATGAGAGAAAATTTGGGCAAAAAACTTACAGATAGAGAATATAACCAGGTACGAAAGGCTATTTTAAACCAAGAGGTTGTTCCATCAATGAGGCTGATGTGGTCAGCAGGTAAAGCTGCAAGAGCAACTAATGTAGCGGCCTATAACTGTTCTTTTATAGCGCCCACTAAACTTCATGATTTTGGTGAAATGATGTATGTACTAATGTGCGGAGCTGGACTAGGATTTTCAGTCGAAAGCCTGACAGCACAACAGTTGCCGCAAATTAAAAAGCAGACCGGCGAGAAGGCTAGGAAACATGTGGTTTCTGACAGCAAAGAAGGGTGGGCAAATGCTTTTGTTTTAGGCCTCAAAGCTTGGTTTAATGGTAAAGAGATAGAGCTTGATTATTCGAAAATTCGGTCACAAGGTGCTCGTCTCAAGACAATGGGGGGGAGAGCTTCTGGCCCTCAGCCATTGATAGATTTAATGGATTTTGCCCGAACAAAAATTCTCAAGAAACAAGGTAAAAGATTAAGCAATCTTGATGTATACGATATTGTTTGCAAGATAGGAGAGATAGTGGTAGCAGGAGGTGTTCGTCGGAGTGCTCTTATCTCCATTTCCGATCTAGAAGATGAAGAGATGCGCCATGCTAAAGATGGCCAATTTTACATAAAAGAGAATCAGAGAAGTATGGCTAACAATTCGGCTGTATATGAGGAGAAACCTTCGGCCGCGGAATTCCTGAAAGAATGGGAGGCTCTTGCAGCAAGTGGTTCGGGAGAACGTGGAATCTTTAATAGGGGTGGTTTTAAAAACCAGCTTCCAGCTCGAAGATGGGAGAAATTTAAAAAATATTTTGAGACTTCAGGGGTCAATCCTTGTGGCGAGATAATTCTTCGTTCAAAGCAATTTTGCAATCTAGCGGCTATAGTGGTCCATCCCAGCGATGATGAGAAAAGTTTGCTAAGAAAAACAAAACTGGCGACATTACTTGGGACTTATCAAGCAACCCTGACAAACTTCCCCTATCTCTCTAAAGAGTGGAAGAAAAATTGTGAGGAGGAAGCTCTCTTGGGAGTTTCTATTACAGGCTATTTTGATAACAAAACGGTGAGGAGACCTGAAGTATTGAGAAAGATGAAGCAAGAATCTATAAGGGTGAATAAGAAGTATGCCCAGAGATTCAAAATCAATCCGTCAACCTGTGTTACCTGCGTTAAGCCTTCAGGTAATTCTTCTCAACTTTTAGATACTGCTTCTGGAATGCATCCCAGATATGCGAAATATTATGTAAGGAGAATCAGAATTTCTGCGACAGACCCTCTTTACAGAATGCTCAAAGATCAAGGAATTCCATGCAATCCTGAAGTAGGTCAAACATCGGATTTAGCGACAACTTATGTATTGGAGTTTCCAATTGAATCA
The DNA here is from genome assembly GCA_049678105.1 of Microgenomates group bacterium. GTDB lineage: Bacteria > Patescibacteriota > Microgenomatia > UBA8517 > UBA8517 > JBAUDN01. Next base: position 1,582 of record JBAUDN010000043.1, on the reverse strand, counting down.
TCCAAGGGAGCTATCTTAAAAGATGATTTAACGGCTATTGAGTTTCTTGAGCATTGGAAGAATTTGAAGGAAAATTTTACAGAGCATAATCCTTCAGCCACGGTTTATGTAGGAGATGACGAGTGGATAGAGGTAGGAAATTGGGTGTATAAAAATTGGGATATTGTCGGAGGACTCTCTTTCCTTCCAAGAAATAATCATATATACAAACTTGTTCCATACGAAGAGATAGATAAGAAGACTTATAAAGAGCTTTCAAAAAGAGTGGCAAACATTGATTTTTCTAAACTTCCACTATACGAGAGTCAAGACAACACCCAAGGTGCAAAAGAATATGCCTGTGTTTCAGGAGGGTGTGAATTTTAAATTGAGGTCAAGTTTGACCTGGCTGGGACTGTTACGGTGGCAGATACTGCCTTGCAGTAGAGGCTCGTCTGACGAGCAAAAGACCCCATACCGGTTTCAGCCATGTCAATCTCGACCTCAAAATCCTTTGGCTAATCCGTGATAGAATAATCTCCATGGCAATTTACACTAAGAGGGGAGATAGGGGGAGAACAAATTCATATTCTTTGAAAAAATTGGCGAAGAATTCTTTGAAAATCCAGGCGATTGGGGCAGTTGATGAAGTCAATAGTTTTTTGGGAGTTATTTCTTCTAATAATGGGTTGAAATTAGGAGGAATTCTCAAGGAAGTCCAAAAAGATCTCTTTGCAATCGGGTCAATTTTGGCAGGGGCGAGGCTGCGTTTCTATGCCACAAAAACAAGAAAACTGGAGAAACAAATTGACGAACTGGAAAAAATCCTGCCTCCACTGAAAAATTTCATTCTTCCAAGAGGAACTCTGGCAGGAGCACAGCTTCATTTTGCCAGGGCATTAGCTAGGCGCGCAGAAAGGGCAGTAGTTTTTCTTAGCAAAGAAGAGAAAGTAAAATCCCAAATTCTTACATATTTAAACCGCCTTTCTGATTTTCTCTTTATGTTGGCAAGAAAGGCTAATTACGACAAGGGCGTTGAAGAGGAAATTTGGCAAGGTAAAAGATGAAGCTTGTCTGTCGGCAGGCAGGTGATACAATGAATTTATCATGCCAATATCACCGGAAAAAGAACCTCGCATAGCAATTAAGGAAAGAGCGGAAGAATTTGAATTACCACCTCAGCTAGGAGATACGGGGATAAAAACAGTTGAAACTGCTGTTAAAGCTCGTGTCAAGGATGGGGGAAGACACTTGATTCAAACTCCGGCAACAAAAACTGTTACTATTAAACTTCCGGCCGATCAAGCCTCACTTGCCTCTTGGGCGAAAGGCTCGGTATCCAAATCATTAACCTGGCTTGCTGCTTTCTGGTTGAGAATGATAAAGAAAGCAACTCACTTTAGTTGGAGAATTATTAGAAGAAAAGGAGAGTCTTAGATAGAAGCGATGCTAATTAATCTTAATACTATTATTATCGGAATAGTTTTAGCAAGTATTGGGTTGATTTTACTGGTCGGATTAGGGTTTCTAATTTTCACCATTTTTAGATGGCGGGGAAGAGAGAAGCGCTCAGTCGATTCTGTTTTACTTCAGATTGCTGTCC
>JBAUDN010000042.1:0-12472 GCA_049678105.1 Microgenomates group bacterium | reverse complement strand
TCAACCCACTCAGCCATGTAGGGCTCCTCGGGTATCGCCTCAAAATCAAAAACTGCTGGCTTTATCTCCTTTGACATAAGATAGTCTAATAATTGTCTACTGGTGACATCAGAATCTTTCCGCATCTTGTCAAAAACTTCATCACTTTTATCACTTATGTCTCGTAACACTACTAGTCTCCCTTCATAAGGTTTATAAAATACTCTCTTTGAAATTTTCCAATCGGGATCTCCGTTCTTAATGAAATAACCAGAGAAACGAGTATCCAGGCGAAAGAATTCAGGCGTCTGCTTATGCCAATATTCCTCACCAACCAATACTCTTAAACTAGCCGTAAACATATTCAATCTTTTCATTGCCTCATTACCAAAAACATCTCCTTTTATTTCCGAAAGTTTTAAGAGCGTATCTGCTATTGCGGTTTTTGTCACTTCTCCAATTGACTGAAGTTCTGCATCATCAGCTAGCTCCTCGTTTCTACTAAGCATCGTCGCTATGAAATCAGCAGTTTTATAGTCGTTTTGAAATGTATTTAAGTAAATATCTGCTGGGGAAATTGTTTCAGGAAAAATTCTAAATCTACTTGAACCCCGAGAGAACTCCTTGGTATCAAAAAATAATACGCCCTGGCTCGCGCGCTCGGTAATTATTGTTCGCCTACCAGGAACAATCTCCTCGACAGATACTCTCGGGGGATTTTCATACAATACTACATGTTCTGGTAAGCCCAACATCTTTCTTGCTTTTTTTAGATATTCTGAAAATTCTTTACGAACCCTTTTGTGGTATGGTTTTAAATCTCTAATGATGATTTCACAAACAGGCTCATTATATGCATCCATTAACTCTTTATATTCCTCTCTTGCGGCTCTTAAATGTTCTTTATCAAAAAGTACAATAGCAGTCTCCCTTTGATCCTTTTCATTTTTCCCTCTTGTCTCAGACATATTAATAACTATATCAACAAAACAGTGAAATTACCTCTACACCTTTGTCCTTACAATCCTCCTCCGCTTATCTCTCTCAGCTATTATTCTCCAATTTCTGGGATTTGGAATTTCAAAGCCAAACTTAAAGTCTAATGTTGGGGGTATGGAGTAGTTATTCCGACAGAGAGAAACATACTAACCCAATTGTAACACTACGGCGACTTTCAAGATAAGCTACTACTGAAAGGGCGGAAACTGGATTTCTTTAAAATGACCTTTTAGCATGTGGTACAGCTTTTTTCTTGAAACCAAATATAACTTATTAGGGTCCTTATGATCTATAAATTTCCCTACATCGGCTATTTTACCAGGATTGTTCATGATTGCTAGGGCCTTGGCGAAAGCGACCGCTTTATATCCTAATAAAGAATTAACCACTTCTGCGGCCGATTCCTTGCTCCTTCTTCTAAATCTTGTCCAATGAGGCTTTGCTAATAAAATATTTTTGCGACTGTTTCCCTTTTGCAAAGCCTCTCTTGCCTCACTCCTCCATTTTCTTATCCACCCCAAAAGTTGTTCCTTTTGATCACCATCCATCCTTTTAAAAAAGTCCTGTTTTAAAATGTTAAAAAAAGGAACAGAATGATATGATGTCAACCCTTCCGGCAAATCCCTGTCCAAATTCTGAGTAATTTCCTCAACCTCGTCTATCGTGAACATATATAATCCCTCAATAGCACCAGCTCTTAAACTACTTTTATTACAATACTTTATCAATCGCTCTAAGGTTGCACCTTGCGGAAAATTATCACCAGCTTGCATATTTAAAAGCGGCAATAGATCTGGCTGTGCTTCGGCGATAGGCAAGATTTTTATTAGACTATCTGAATTAAATACGGGCTCCTCCTCTTGTAAGGCACGGGTAAATTCCTGAAGAGTCCGGCTATTCGCTCTTGGCTCAAGACCTAGTTCCTTTAACTTTGTAATGCCCTCTAGAAACCAACGTCTGTTATGGTATTTTTCTCCTTTATAAAATTTCATCAACAGGTCAGTCGATATAACTTCCTGCCAAATTTCAGGGCTGAGTTGAAAACACTCGAAAACCCGGGAAATGTAATCAACGGTTGAAGAAAACCTCAAATGATAACTTAACCCTTGTACTATTTCGTCTCTTAAATTTTCTGCTTGTAAATCTTCGGGTAAGGTAAAAATGTTCTTAAAATCAAGAATTCCCCTCCATCCTCGCCCAAGGCCTTCTATAAACCCCTTCCTAATTGAGTCATCTAATTCTGACTCCCAGATTCTTTGATCTTTCAGCTCTTCCGGAATTTGATCGCCAAATTCAGAAATAAACTCAACAATACTCGAAAATTGTCCTTTACTCAGACTTTCTTTATATTTTTCAACTATAAATTCCTTAATTTGATCGTCATCTAAAAAACCATCAGGAAGAAACGCCTCAACTATCCTTTTGGCTACTGCAGAATCAGGGTAATCAGTCAATTTATCTCTAAAACCGTTTTCTGCCGCTGCCCGTACTTCATCTGAATTCCAAAATTCTGAATCCTCGGCAATGTATCGACTTCTAAGGACTGCTGCTATTTTTAACTCACCTTTTTGCAAAGCCTCTCTTGCTTTACTCTCTATTGCATTCACTAATTGCGGGTCGCCCCCGTCCACATCAGCCACAGAGACCAAACCCATTTCGATATAGTCATTTGGGGCAGTAAAAATGTCTTTACGAAAACTATCCAGGGCGTTAATTTCGGTTACAAAAGCTTTTTTTGCCTGGCTCCTAACTTCGGGGTTATCGGCAAGCTCCGGATAAAATTTCAAAACTCGGTGAACAATATTTCGAGCGGTGTACATATAGGTACCTTCTGCTTCATGGTGGGCTGTCATCGCTTCCATTAACATTAGCTTTGAAAGACTTCTTTGCTGCTCTTCAGAAAGATGCAGAGAAGACATTAAGGTATCACCCATTCCAAATCCATCGGTCAAGTAATAATAATAGGTCGCACTGAAAATAAAATCTTCCCTTTCCTCAGGAGTCAGTTTTGCTAAGATGTTTCTACTCCTAACAAAATCAACAAATTCAGCCACCTCTCTTTTTGCTTCTGCACCATATCCCGGTTTTGCTTCTGCACCAAACTCCCCTGGAGATAATAAATCCTGAACTAAGTCCCAGCCTTTGTAACCGATACCGTCTGGGCAGGGTTTAAGTCTTTTCTCAAACTTCAGAGGTTTTATGTATTGGTCGCCATCTTCCAATAAACCTGCAATTTTATTTTGATTACTTTCTTTTTCCTGGTGCTCTGTCATAATTTCATTTTGTGGGATGGTGAAAAGCGAATCCCTACTGATAAATTCATATTTGTCTGTTTGCTAAATTTACCATATTTGATAAAGAAATATTTTCACTAAAGGGGCAGGTTTCTCTTGATGACCTCTTTTTCAAAACTTTGGAACTGATTAAATACCTCTCCTAGTCCTCCTTCGTTTTTATCTATCATTTCCCGCACTTTAGAACGAAGGCCGTCCTCCCAGACTTCTCTTGATTTATTGATATTTTCCAAGGAATCCCATTCAATTCCTTGGATCTTTTCCTTTACCTGTGAGATCATTTCTCGAATTTTATCAGGAGTAACCGTCTGCTCTTCCTCCCATTCCATTCTTTCTATAAAATCTTGTTTCGATCCTAATGCTTGGTCTGGTCTTTTGGCTTTCCAATCTAGAGCCATGACAGCAGAGTGAAAACAACCCACATCGTCGGCGAGTACCCGATTAATAATGTGGCCTGTTAAAACTTGTTTTTTTTCAAAACCTGGAATTTCTTGAAGATTCTCAGATAACAACCTAGCCGCCCTGGAAGGAATTCCGGAAGCCCAATTTTGTGTTTCATTTACCGTTTGTGGTTGCTCTGGTTTTTCCGTCATATAACTTAAAGGTTTGCTACTTTTTGCAGCGATAACTGATTATAATTGAAAACTACAAGTTCTGCCTGTTTAAGAGTCTTTGCGTGTTCTTTGTCTCGGGCAATGGCAACTACCTTCATCCTAGCTCTATGTGCCGCCTCAATGCCGGCTGGCGAATCCTCTATTACCAAACAACTTTCTGTATCAACACCAAGTTTATCAGCTGTTAAAAGAAATAAGTCCGGGTCTGGTTTTGAATACTTTGCTTCTTCAGCCGTTGTCACTAAGTCAAACGTTTCTTCTAAATTAAGAGCGGTCAAAACTTTATCCACTGTTGGCCAGATATTGGATGTTGCAAGGGTTACTGTAATATCGGAATCCCTCAGGTCGGCTATAAACTCTTCAACTCCCTTTTTAAGGGTAACTTTGGGAAGTTGCTCGAGGTAGGCATCTTGAGTTTCCTTTGCAAGCTCTTCTGGATTTTTGTCTGTTTTTATTTTGTATTTCGCAATCAGCTGGCGCCAATTTTCCTCTACTCCAATTCCCTGTGTATGAGGAAACTTTGACTTTACATTTTTTCCTAAGCTTTTCAACACTTTCTTGAAGGCAGCTCCATACTCATCTTCGTTGTCTAAAATTGTTCCGTCCAAATCAAAAATAACAACGGAAAGTTTCATGAATCAATCTTTTTAAGACTTGGGCCTTTTGGAGTATCTTCTATCAAGTATCTCATCTTTAATATCTCTTTTCTTATCTTATCGGCTTCATCAAACTTGCCTTTTCTCCTTAGAACTTCTCTCTCTTCTGCCAATTTTTGAATCTTTTCCGGAATCTCTCCGGCTTTTACTTGGACCGTTGCAAGACCGAAACCCAGCACTTCATCAAAAGAAGCTGCCAAATCATATTTGTCCTCAGAAGGAACATTACTTTTTAACATTTCCCAAAGAACAGCCAGTGCTTGCGGGGTATTTAAGTCATCATTAATGGCACTAAGGAATCTTTCTCTGTAATCATCAATTTTCCGTTGTTTTTCGGAAGATAAGCTGGTTCTTCGGGCTTGTTCCCTTAAACTAATCATGTAGTTTTTAAGTTTTTCCATCGCCGTTCTCGATGCCCTAAGAGAGTCCCAGCTGAAAACTAAGCCCTTGCGGTAATGAGATGTCAAAACAAGATAGCGAAAATCTATCGGGTCAAAACCCTTGGCTACCAAGTCTGTTACCAAGATTAAATTGCCCAAGCTTTTGCTCATTTTTTCTTCCTTAAGTGTCAGCCAATCGTTGTGGAGCCAATAATTTGCACTCGGTTTGCCGAATGCTCCATAGGCCTGGGCTATCTCGTTTGTATGATGAACCGGTATGTGTTCTCGCCCGCCTGTGTGAATATCAAACTGCTCGCCCAAATATTTTGAAGACATGGCAGTACACTCGATATGCCATCCGGGAAACCCTTTGCCCCACGGACTATCCCATTGCATTACATGATTAGGCTGGTTGGTTACCCAAAGTAAAAAATCCCATGGACGCTTTTTCTCCGGATCCACCTCCACCCGTGTACCCGCTTTCTGTTTTTCCAAATCCAGTCGTGCGAAATCAGGGTACACCTTAAATTTAGAGGTATCAAACACCAAGCCTGTTTTTGTCTTATAAGTAAAACCATTCTCCTCAATTTTTTTAATTAATCCTATCTGATCTTCTATATGCTCTGTTGCCCGGCTAAGAATACCGGGCTTTTGAATATTCAAAAGATCTAAACTCTCTAAAAACTGCTTAATGTATTTATCTGCAATTTCCCAAACAGTAAGACCTTCCCTTTTCGCCCCTTTCTCCATTTTATCCTCACCTTCGTCTTGATCAGAAGTCATATGGCCCACATCTGTAATATTCATTACCCATTTGACCTTAAAGCCGCTGTATCTTAAGAGCCTCACTAGCGTATCCCACTGGATATACGCATACATATGACCAATATGCTGATTCCAATAAACAGTAGGGCCACAGGAGTAAATTCCAACATTTAGTGGATCAATGGGCACAAACTTCTCTTTCTTCCGAGTAAGGGAGTTTGTTAAATAAATATCCGTCACAAATCAATTTTACCCCAAATTGACTTTAACCTGAAGGGGGCATGCGTATTTCAACTTTTCTTTTTAGCTTTTGGAGCTTACCTTTCATCCCAATAGAAATTTTTCTGGAAGGCTTGCTTGAGATTTTAGGCAAAGGTTTTGCTTCTTTATCTTGCTCTTGCATTCGGGCCACATCTTCTTCCTCTTTCAACTTCTTTTCCTCTTCTAATTCTTTTTGTTTTCTAATGTCCTCAATTTCTGCCTCAAGGGCTTCAAGCAAGCTTTTGCTCTTTGCCTTAATTTTAGCTTCGTCGGCAGAAAGGCTGTCTTTTTCTACCTTGTCTACTTTTCCTGGCTCCTGCTTCACCGACTCTCCGGATTTTTCAATTCCAGTAACCTGCTTGCCAGCTGTTCTTAAAACTTCTAAGGGTTCCTGAGCAATCAGTTTCGCTGTCTGCCGGGCAATCCTTTTACTAGAACTTTTTACGTCCGATTTTATCCCCGGTTTCATGATATTTTTTTTCTCCCTTCAATCGCTTGGACCAGAGTTGTTTCATCCGCATACTCCAAATCCGCACCCGTCGGAACTCCCATACCTAACCTGCTAATTTTTAACTTTTTACTTTTCACCTTTAGCTTTTTCGCAATATACATTGCGGTTGCTTCCCCTTCCATGGTTGGATTTGTGGCAATAATCACTTCTTTTATTCTTCTGTCTTCCTTAACTCTTTTTATCAAGTCCTCAATATAAAGCTCATCTGGTCCAATATTTTCAAGCGGACTAATTCTTCCATGCAAAACATGATATGTTCCAGCATACTTGCCCGTTTTTTCAAATGCCAGAACATCCAATGGCTGCTCAACAACCAGAACTAATGATTCATCTCTCGTCCTATCAGTACAAATCGGACAGGGATCAGTTTCCGACACATTCCTGCAGACCGAGCAAAGAACCGTGTCTTTTTTAAGATTACTAAGTGCCTCCGCAAACATATCGAGTTCGGCCTGGGGAACATGAAGCAAATAATAGGTCAGCCTCTGGGCAGTCTTCGGACCTATTCCCGGAAGTTTCTGAAATGACTCTATTAAACTAAGAAGTGGCTTTGGAATTCGCACTACAAAATAATACCACTTAACGGTTACATTTTGCCAAGAAGTCCTGAAAGGCCTCCGCCCATCTCCATCATCTTCTTTGCAGCCTTTTTTTGAACCTTCTTCATTGCTTTATTTATTGTGTCAACGATATCTTGTCTTTCTTCCCCATCCACTTTCATATAAACAACCTTTTGATCCCCTGAAACCTTTACCTCAATATCGCCGTCTTCAACACTCTCGGTAATCTTTTCTAACTCTTTTTGAAGAGCTTTTGCCTGCTGACGCATTTTATTAAGCTCTCCTAATTGTTTAAATTTATCAAAAGCCATAATTTAAAGCTAACTTCCAAAAATTTCTTTAGCGACCTTAATTATATCTTCATCGGCATCCTCGGTCAAAACAATCTCTTTCTTCGGTTTTTCCTTTATCACGCGCCTGGCTGGCTGCTCTGCAAGTGTACAAATAATTTTAATCGGGCTTCCCAAAACATCTCTGACGACTTCTTCAAGAACTCTCCTATGGTGACCATCTTCTAGTCTTTCTTTATGAAAACGGTAGAATACTCCCAGTTTAAGAACCTTTCCATCAAAACCTATTGGCCGCGCCGCACGAAGAAGTGCTTCTATAGAGGTATTGACCGGCTTAACACCCGCTAGGATTTTATTCCATACCTCACTACTTATTGATTTTAGATTGCTTTCGTCAAATGAAGGACTTGCGGTTTTTCCCTTTTTACTTCGGCTAAGTTTACTCGGTTTATTGCTTTCCCCATTCTTATTTTCTTTCTCACCTTCTGCTTTTGATTCTTCGCACCACTCAACTATCACTATTTCTAGCGGTAATTGTTCTATAACTGCTCCTTTCATTTCACTTGCTACTTGCAAAAAGAGTTTTATTAGAATGATAAGTTCTTTTTTACTGAAATTTTTAAGATCTTCTCCGTCTAATCCAACTTTACTGAGGAGTGCTCCTCTTAAGCTGTCTAATATTGAGGCAGTATAAGTTTCCAGTGAAGCACCTGTGGCAACTACTCCCTCAACTTCCTCAAGTGCCTTTTTTGCATTCCTTTCAGCCAATAGATTTAACAATTTATCAATGTCAAATGTCCTTCTATTAAACAGAAATTCCTCAACAGTTTCTTTGTCTAAGGTTTTCCCTTCAATAATAAGTTGCTCTAAGGTTTTAGTTGCATCTCGGAATGAACCCGTGGACGCTTTCGCAATTTGCTCGAGCACTCCTTTTTCCGGTTTTAGTTTTTCTCCTTTTACAACCTTGGCAAGAGATCTTACCACTTCATCAATTACCGCCTTTTTAAAAATAATACTTGTCGCCCTTGAGCGTATGGTCTCAATTAGTTTTTGCGCATTTGTGGTTGCCAAAATGAACATTACATGGTCCGGTGGTTCTTCCAAAGTTTTGAGAAGTGCATTTGAAGCTTCTGTTGTTAACATATGAGCCTCATCAATTATGTAAACTTTTTTTCTTGCTTTGGCTGGTGAAAGTTTCACCGCATCCCTTAAAACTCTAACATCGTCTATACCTCTATGGCTTGCGGCATCTAACTCAATAACATCAATATTTGTCCCCTTGGTTATGCTTTTACATTGACTACATCTATTGCAAGGCTCTCCCAACTTTTTTTCATTCCTTTGGCAATTTGCTATTTTTGCCAATATTCTTGCTGCAGAAGTTTTACCAGTCCCTTTAGGACCAGAGAAAAGAAAAGCATGAGGAATTTTTCCCGATTTAACTATTTTTGCCAAAGATTCACGAACAGTCTTGATATCCAATTCTTCTATCTTTTGAGGTCTGTATTTGAGATAAAAAGTCATATATCAATCGTGATGAATGCCAATTAAATGCAAGGCTCCGTGTTCTAGTAATTCCAGTATTTTCCCAGTAATTAATTTCCCTTCCTGCTCTGCTTCTTTCTTAGCTCTGGGATAACAAATAACTATCTCGCCTAAATGTATTTTCCCGTCGGGCGGGAAAATAAACCTCTCCTTTACCTCATCAAAGGTAAAAGATAAAACATCATGTACCTTATTATCTTTAAGATACTTTTTGGATAAGTCAAGCATCTTTTTTTCTCCAACCAATGCCACAGATACTTCAGTGTTTGAAACCATACCTCTTTGCTCTAAAAAAGTGGTCAAATAAGACTTAATCTCTTTCGCCTTTACTGGATAATTAGATTGTTTTTTAAGCGAAACAGTTATCATATAAGCTAAAACAACTTGATACTCTATACTTTATCTATTTGGAAAGCTTTAGGCGAACTAATTCGGAGACTTTTTTACCATCAGCTTTTCCTTTTGCCTTTCCCATTACAAAACCAATTACCTTACCCATATCTTTAATATTTTCCGCACCAGTTGCGGAGATTGCTTCATCAACAATTTTTTCTATCTCCTCATCTGAAAGTTCTTGGGGTAAGTATTTCTGCAATATAACCAATTCCTTCTTTTCTCTCTCTGCCCTTTCAGTGGCTCCAGCTTTCTCATATGCTTCTATCGCATCTTTTCTCTTTTTAGCTTCGCGCCTGACAACTTCCAATTCTTCTTCCTCTGTCAAATCCCCTCTTTTGTCGATTTCTGCGTTATGAAGAGCGGAAGATAATAATTTTAAAGTTGAAAGTCGAATTTCGTCTTTCGCCTTCATCGCTTCAATAATCTGTTTTTTAATATTGTCAGTAATCATGCAACCTCTTTTTTAAGTTCACCTCCAAGCAAGTGCCAGTGTAAATGCGGCACAAATTGAAAAGCTCCTCCATTAAAAATTACTTTGTACTTCTTCTCAATTTTTTTATCTTTAATAAGTTTTTGGGCAACCTCAAACATCTCTAATACAAGTTCTTTGTCCTCTTTCTTGATGTTAACAAATGTGGAAATATGTTTTTTGGGAATGATTAAAACATGAACATTGGCTGCTGGATTAATATCAGGGATGGCTATTAGATTTTTTGTTTCGTGCAGGATCTTTGCTGGAATCTTACCCTTCACAATGTTGCAAAAAATACAATCCGGCATATCGCCTCAGTATATACATTTGTGAAAACTACGACAAGAGGAAATTTCACAAAAAAAAGGACTTCACCTGGGAATTCTTAACCCAATTGTAAAGTCCTTTCCCCCTCTACGTTCACTCAGGGTCTGTCCAAAGGTCTTGCTTAAAATGAACTGAGAAATCCTCATCCTTCAGGCCTTCTGAATCCTGAAGATTCTCAATATCGCCCTTGAACTTCAATCCCAGAAGATAAGCTGTGCTCATCCATATAACAATTAGGACCAGACTCAAGAACACAACAAAAACAGCGATACAAGAAGGCTCTCCCATCTCCATTGCTCCACTCTCCTTTTTTGTTTGTTTTTCCTTAAAATGAGCGTGATTGGTCTTTGTCTTCTATAAAAGATCTCTTCAACAAGCACAGAGATTATACTAAAACTATGAGCAAAATTAAAGAAGAGAGACTATCACCTTGGCAAGCTTTTTAGAATCATGACGGATAAGGCTTCTTTTTAATTTATCACTTTTGGGCTTTGAATAAACTTTTTGGGAAACAAAACTTCTTCTGATAATTCTTAGATTGTTATTTTTTTGTAAATCATCCTTTACCGGTTCCGCTTTTTCTTCTCTATAGCGCTTAAGTATTCCCCTTGGATAAGATTTTGTCTTGTTAATCAAACAAACATCAAGAACCCCCTTTCCTAAATACTTCTCCAGCTCCCTTAAATGGTCACTGGATTTAAAGGAGTTTGTTTGGCCGAACCTGGTCATCAAATTCATTACAAAAATTACTTTTGCTTTTGATTTCCTGATGGCCCTAACCATGCCACCAACAATCAAATTACATATAATACTTGTGTAAAGATCTCCCGGCCCCAAAACAACCAGGTCTGCTTCTTTGATAACTCTTAATGCTTTTTTATTAGTCTGCGCTTTGGGGACAATTTCCAGTTCCACTATTTTGTGGCCCCCCAATTCTTCGCTTGGCTCGTCAATATAGTGCTCTCCCAAAACTTGCTTGCCATTGTCATATCTGGCAATAAGGTGGACATTATCGTAAGTCACAGGAATAATATTGCCCTGTACATCCAGCATTTCACAAGTTCTCTTTATGGCATCTTCCTGCGAGTTATATATATCAGTTAGTGCAGCCATAAAAAGGTTACCAAAAGTCATACCAGTTATCCCTGTCCCCTGGTTATATCTGTAGGTAAAAAGCTCTCTTAATAGTTTGTGAGAATCATCAGAAGCCAAGGCTACCATACACTGTCTTATATCAGAAGTTGGTAGAAAACCAAACTCATCTCTTATTACTTTGTTGCTTCCCCCAGAATCCGTCATTGACACTATGGCTGACAAATCGACGGGGTGTTTTTTAAGCCCGGAAAGAACGGTATATGTTCCGGTCCCTCCCCCTATTACAACAATTTTTTTTCTTTTCATCTCTTAATTTTCAACCAAATTTCAATTAAAGCCCGCACGAGCGATGCCTTCAGTTTTCTTTTAGAAGTCCCCTTTGTCTTCTCAAGAACATCTTTTTGATTTAACCATTTGTTATTCGGTTTTTGGGAATAAAAATAAAGCTTAACTATTTTTCGGTGATAATCATCTAAAACCTCATCGAGAGTAAGATTGTATTTTTCCTGGATCTGCTCCAACCATTTATTAAGATTGCCGCGAAATTGAAGATCAAAAGGTCTATGTAACAACTCAAACTTCCTAGGAGATCTAAATCGCACTACGCGAGGTTGAGGTAAGCGTCTTTTTTTGGCAATTTTTTTAATCTCCTTGACTGGGGGCAACCAAAGTTGTTTTCTAATGCCCATATTAAACCTTTAATATGCCTGCCCAAAATACCAAATATACTTTGCTTTTTTGTTACAGTAGATACACTTTCCATCTTGCTGTTTCTCATCCAATGTTCTTAATCTTGTCGTTGCCTTTGTTTCGTTTTTAATTTTAGCTTCACACTTCGGGTCCTCACACCAAAAGGCTCTGATGAAACCCCTGTCTGATTTCATAATTTTCTTGAACTCTCCATAACTTTTGGCTTCGCGGATGTTGTTCTTAAGAAAATTGCTTGCCCCCTTGTACATCTTTGCCTGAATTTCTGAAAGCACATTCTCTACTTCCTGACCAATTTGGCTAAACCTAATCAATTTCTCGCTCAAATCATTTACTCTGCAGCTTACTACCGCAGTTCTTTCATCAAGCTCTCTGGTTCCAAGAGAAATCTTTAGAGGGATTCCTTTTATCTCTGCTTTATTCACTTTCCATCCATAACTTTTCTCAGAATCAGCAAAAATCTTCACTTTCCCGGGAAATTTACTATCTATCTTTTCAATCGCTTCTTTGACCTTCTCGCAGTACTTAAGAATTTTCTCATCTCTTTTGCCTAAAATTGGAAGTATTACTGCCTTAATTGGAGCAAGTCTGGGTGGTAAAACTAAACCATTGTCATCACC
>JBAUDN010000041.1:0-5654 GCA_049678105.1 Microgenomates group bacterium | reverse complement strand
ACTATATAGATAAAAGGTTAAAGAAAGGAAAAACCTATAGCTAAAGGCGGATTTTTCGCTGCTCCTAGAACACCTGAATTGATAATTTTGAAAAAGATTTTTCGTCTCAAATTACTAAAGGTCTAATTTATAAGAATTATGAATTAAAGAAACTCACAGTTTGTATAAATTTTCAACTCGATTTTCAGGTACGAATACTTAAAACTTATCCTCAAAGAATCCTCAAAATATTGTTAGTTTTTATCCCCTTACTATAGTACCCCCCTTGATATTTATATCTTGTCTTTTCCGTGTTGCTCATTGAATCTCTTAACACATTCTTAACACGCTCCTCTTGATAATCTCTTTCATTTTCAGTCCTCTAGTCCAAAACTCCAGGTTTACTTTACCAATTATGTTTTATTTTTTAGTTGATATACTTCTCTTCCATAGTTCAATGTTTTCCAGTACCAACCCTGTCCCTCTAACTACACAAATAAGAGGATCTTCGGCAACATGGGCAGGTACACCTGTCTCCTCCGTCATTAGTTTATCAAAATTTCTCAACAAACTGGTTCCCCCACTCATTATTATTCCTTTATCTATAATATCAGCAGCCAATTCAGGGGGCGTATCCTCTAAAACACCTTTTACAGCCCCTATTATCTGCAATAAAGTCGGTTTTATAGCCTCTGTTATTTCGCTTGAGGTTACTGTTATGCTTCTGGGTAGGCCAAAAACCAAATCTCTGCCGGAAACTTCAAGTTTATCTTCTTTCTCCAGTTTCGTAGCTGAACCTATTTTGATTTTTATGTCTTCTGCGGTTTGATCACCGACTATCAAATTATGTTTCTTTTTAAGACAGTTCTGAATTGCATCATCAATCTTCGTTCCCGCAACACGCACTGATTTACTTACAACCACTCCTCCCAGGGAGATTACGGCAGCCTCAGTGGCACCACCTCCAATATCAACTATCATGTGGCCGGAAGGTGCTGAAACAGGAATCCCTGCACCAATTGCCGCAGCAAGAGGTTCATCAATTAAATAAGCATGTGCTACCCCTGAGGCTAATGTAGCATCAAGTGCAGCTCGTCTTTCTACTTGAGTACAGCCAGCAGGTACACAGATCATAACATCCGGCTTAATAAAAGCTGCTTGTAGCGCTCTGGGTGTCTTTAATGCAATCTGTAGAGTTTTTGGAGCTGTCTTTGGAGCTTTTGATTTATCACTTGAACCTCCCAGGGCTTTATCAATAAAGTACTTTAACATCGCTTCGGTAACTTGATAATCCGCTATCACTCCCTCCCTCATAGGTCTCAAGGCTATAAGAGTTTCGGGGGTCCTGCCCAGCATTCGTTTAGCATCTTCTCCCACGGCTATAACTGTATTATCGTCTGCAGAAATGGCAACCACTGTCGGTTCATTGGCCACCAGACCTTCACCTGCCACCCAAACCAGGGTGTTGGCAGTTCCTAAGTCAATTGCAATCTTTTTGCGTAGCATAAATGATATTCTTGGATATACTTATTAAGTATTATGACTTATTCATAAATTATCAATCTTTTAGCATTATATTGATTAAAGAGACCACTAACAAGAGTTAGTCTTTCAGTCAAAAATGATATAATAACCCCCATGACAAAAATAAGATCTCTGATTTTCCTTTTAACGTTAATTCTTGTTGGAACCGTAGGAACATTCATCTTTTATTATGCGCGTGGATATCGATTTGACATAGATAGTTTCAGATTCATTCCAAATGGTCTTTTAGTAGTAAAGTCCAACCCGGACGGGGCCCAAGTATATATAAATGGAGAGTTAAAAACGGCCACAAATACCAACCTTTTTATTTCTCCTGGAACATATGATGTTTCAATAAGAAAAGAGGGTTATCTCCCCTGGTATAAGCGGTTAACTGTTAAAAAAGAGATTGTGACTGAGGCCAATGCAAGCCTGTTCAGGGCAGTACCCTCGCTTTCAGCTGTAACTTTCAATTCAAGCTTTAATCCGGTACCCTCAAGTGATTTTGCCAAAATCGCATATATTGTTCCACCATCAACCCAAGATTTAAATAGTGACCAAAATAAATTAGGTCTCTGGGTGCTGGAAACCGTTAATTTACCACTAGGTTTTTCCAAAGATCCAAAAAAAATTACCGACGGGGATTTATCCAATGCATCCTGGGAATGGTCACCTAACGGAAGAGAGATCATGCTCACTACCAAAACCGGAGTTTTTTTGCTTGATGCCGGAAGCTTCACACCTCAAAACCAAAGAGTAAATATCGCTTCAACAAAGATCGATGTTCTTAAGAGATGGGAAAAAGAAAGAGAAACTAAATTTGCCGCCCAACTTAGAGGATTACCTGATGATCTTATTGAAATTTTGGAAAGGAGAGCCAGTTCAGTCCTGTTCTCTCCTGATGAAAAAATGATTCTCTATACTGCAAGCAGCTCCGCGGTCTTAGCAGAAAATTTGATTAAGCCTATTCCCGGAGCTTCTACTCAAAAACAGGAAAGAAATATAAAAGAAAATCAAACATATGTTTACGATATTAAAGAGGATCGTAACTTCCTAATTGATGAAGCTTCTGAATCTTTAGTTATTGGAAACCAACTACATGATATTTCCAATCGAAGGTTAGCTTGGTTCCCTACTTCCCGCCATCTGGTTTTAGCCGAGGAGAGTAAAGTAATTATCATGGATTATGATGGAACCAACCGCCAAGAGGTCTATTCCGGCAGCTACATTGCTCCACATGCATTCCCTACTGTAAGTGCAGAGAGATTATTGCTCTTAACAAACTTAGGAGCTGACAATGTCTTACCCAATCTGTACTCCCTAACCCTGAAGTAAAATGGTAAAATATACCCAGCTTGTCCTTGTAGTTCAACGGATAGAACAAGCCCCTCCTAAGGGCTAGATGGAGGTTCGATTCCTCCCAGGGACACCTACTCAATTACAACCACTAATTCTCCCTTTAATTTGTTTTTTTCAAGTTGTGCCAAAACCTCCTTTATCGTTCCCCTATATAAACTCTCGTGCATTTTGGTAAGTTCACGGGCGATAAATACTCGCCTTCCGCCAAAATGTTCATCCAAGACTTGAAGCGTTTTTAAAATCCTTTTGGGAGATTCATAAAAGGCAAAACTTATCTTTCTCTCTTTCAACCAATTAAAAAGCTTTGTGCGCTTCTTTTTGGGTAAAAACCCCAAAAAAACAAATTTTGATACCTTCAAACCAGAAACAGATAAGGCAGTAGTTATTGCAGAGGATCCGGGAATAGGAATAATTTTAATCTTTGGCTCTTTTTCAAGTAAAAAGTCTATTAACTCATTGCCCGGATCTGAAATTCCGGGAGTCCCGGCGTCGGAAACCAATGCAAGGTTCCCACCCTCAATCAACTCTCGTAAAATCTTAAATTTTGTGGCCTCTTTACTATGCTGGTGGTAGCTCAATATACGAGTATCTACATCGTAATGCATCAAGAGTTTTTTTGTTACTCTGGTATCCTCTGCCAAAATTAAATCAACCTTTTTTAAAACTTTTAAAGCTCTGAGAGTAATGTCTTCTAAGTTCCCTATCGGTGTTGCAACAATATATAGAATGCCCAGCATTTGGTATAATTCTAACACGGGGTGTGGCGCAGAGGTAGCGCGCGCCGTTCGGGACGGCGAGGTCGACGGTTCAAATCCGTCCACCCCGACCAATGAAAGAACTTGAACCTTTTTCTCCTGCCCAATTAAGAAAAATCATTTACCAAAGGATTAGCGCCAGCGGTGAACCTACTGAGTATGGAAGAAACCTCGACTGGTGGTTCTTCTCTATTGATGATGAACCTGTCTTGGAGCATGGAGACATACTTCCCTTAAATAATGTCTCCAGCAAAGTTGATGAATTACTAAAACAAAATTACGCCTTAGCATACTGGTCTGGTGGTTTTGACCTTGGAATGCCCCACCGCATTGCAATAAGTGGTCTTCGCTTTATAATTCCAGATAATGTACGAATTGTGATGGGAATCGAACCTGATAGTTATTTTAAGTCTAAGGGTCGTAATCCTGAGTTTCCTCAAAAAATAAGACTATCTGCTGTCGCTCAACTATTAAAACAAAACGAAATATTGGGAATCGCTTTCCCAATCCCCGATAGACCGAAAAGAGATATTAGTACAAATACCTTTTACGAGTGGCTTGTTCGAAAAATCGGAATGTGCCGGAGAGGAAACTGTTACCATCTCTATTCCGAAATCGATCCGGCTCGCGATATTAAGATCAAAAGAATGCTTAATCCCCAAACATGGTGTGAGTTACCAGATTACGGACGCTTATCAACCTCTGAAGTCCTTACTATGAAATAGAGTTAGTACGAATAAATCTCTTTTTCTTCATGTTATTAATTTTTCAAATTTGGCCTGGTTTTTATAAGGGCCTATTATTGCAAGGCTCAATCTTTCCGGAACAAACAGCTCCCTAGAAACTCTTAATACTTCATCAATGGTTACTTTATCAACCCCTTTAAATACATCGTTTGGTGTTTCAACCTTATTCAAAAGAAGCTGTCTAATACCAAAAAAGGAGTTAATTCCTTTAGTGTCCTCAAGAGATAAAGCTAAATGTCCTTTAATATATTCTTTCGCCTTAGTAAGCTCTTCTTTGGTTATTCCTGATCTCCCAGAAGCTAGCTTATAATGCTCATCGAGTGTGACTTTTATAGCCTCGTCTATCCTTTTGACATCAACTCCTGCGTAGGTGGCAATATGGCCGGCATCAACGGCCCGATCAATATTGGTAGCAACGGCGTACGCCAAACCCCTCTTCTCTCTTACCTCAGTAAAAAGTCTTGAACTCATTCCTTGACCCAAGATTGTGCAAAGAACTCCCTCGACAAATCTTTCTTTGGCCCCCATCGGACTTGCATGAAAGCCTAAGATAAAATGGGCCTGCTCATTCTTCTTGGAATGGAGCTTCACCCTCGGCTCTTTTTGCTTGCTCTTAAACTTCTTAGTTTTGCTCTTACTCTTACTTTCTAACTCGCCAAAGTACTTTTCCGCAAGCAATAAAGCTCTACCTTCTTTTACTCCCCCGGCGACGGTAATCAACATATTATTATTACCATAATGTATCTCTCTATATCTTTCAAAATCATCTCTAGTTATCGCTTTAATAGATTCCTTGGTACCTATTGTATCCCTTCCTAAAGGGTTGCCCTTGAAAATAAGTCGCTCAAAATAATCACTAATTTTTACCATAGGCGTATCCTCATACATTGCCATCTCTTCGAGAATGACACCTTTTTCGCGGTCAATATCTCCTTTTTTCAAAAGCGGATTTAAAACCATGTCGGACAAAACATCAAAAGCTATGTCGAGTTTTTCTGCTCGGGCTTTTACATAAAAATTGGTCCATTCTTTGCTAGTCCCAGCATTAAATTCACCACCTATGGCATCAATTGCTTCGGAAATCTTCTTTGCACTGGGGCGCCTCTTACTTCCCTTAAAAACCATGTGTTCCAAAAAATGGCTTAATCCTGCAATTTTGTCTGTCTCAAACCTAGAGCCAACACCAACCCAAATTGTCACCGTTGCGGATTCCATACTCGGCATGGGCACTGTAATAACCCTAAGTCCGTTAGATAATCTATTAAGTTTGCAATTCATAGTTAATAATTTA
>JBAUDN010000040.1:0-10095 GCA_049678105.1 Microgenomates group bacterium | reverse complement strand
GCGCAGGAGATGGAGGATTTTAATGTATAATGGCCATTGATGGCAAAGGTTCATTCTCAATATGTTTGTCAGCAATGCGGCTACTCTCAGGTTGGATGGGCAGGAAAGTGTCCCAGTTGCGAGACTTGGGGTAGTCTGGTTGAAACAGTCATTCAGGATAAAAAGAGAGGGAAAGGGAGAACACAAACAAGATTTGGTAGGAAGCCGGTATCAATAGCTTCTATACCCTCTAAAAAAACTTCAAGAGCTTCTACAAAAATCCCCGAGCTGGACAGGCCTTTAGGCGGGGGATTGGTTCCGGGCCAGATTACTCTTCTTGCAGGTGAGCCTGGGATTGGAAAGTCGACGCTTCTTCTTCAGCTTGCTAATAAACTTGGCAACACACTCTATGTTTCTGGGGAAGAGTCATCCCAACAGCTAAAGCTACGGGCAGATAGGCTAGGTATTAAGAAGAAAAGCATACAAATTATGGAGGAAACAGATGTTGACGAAGTAATAGCTCAAATCTCAGACTTAAAGCCTCAAAGTTTGGTAATAGTTGACAGCATACAAACCATGACAACCTCTGATTTGTCTGGCCTTGCGGGTTCTGTCGGACAGGTTAGAGAATGTACTTCCAGGTTATTATCTGCCGCAAAGGGGAAAAATATGCCCCTCTTTTTAGTAGGACATGTTACTAAAGAAGGAGCCGTAGCAGGCCCCGCTGTTCTAGCCCACATTGTGGACACCATTCTTTGGTTTGAAGGAGACAAAAGTTTAACCTTTCGACTTTTGAGGGCAGTCAAGAATCGCTTTGGACCGACAGATGAGGTTGGGATCTTTAGTATGGAAGACAAGGGCCTTATAAGCATGAGTGATCCAGAAAAGGTTTTCTTAACCAAGGGAAAGAGGCCGGTTGCCGGAAGCGTTGTTTCTTCCATAATGCAGGGCTCACGGCCAATTATGGTTGAGATACAAAGCCTCGTTGTGCCCACAAAACTGGCATTTCCAAAAAGAATTGTGCAAGGTTTTGATTCAAGGCGATTAGAGCTTTTAATTGCTGTTTTAGCTCGCCGTTGTGGGCTACCTTTCTATGAATATGACTGTTTTGTAAATGTTGCCGGTGGTATTTCTGCAAAAGATCCGGGAGTAGATTTAGCAGCTTGTTTATCTATCGCATCCTCCTTTTTTGACAAGCCGCTTTCAACCAAGATTATTGCGGTTGGGGAAGTTGGCCTTTTAGGGGAGATTAGAGAAGTAATGGCTGAAGCAAAAAGGCTTAAAGAAGCAAGAAGACTTGGATTTAACATTGCCATTACCCAAAAAAATGTAAAATTCCTCAGTCAGGCAATAAGAACCTACCTAAAATAGAATCTTGTAGTTCCTCAAGTTTTCCTCAAGTTTTCCACAATTTTCTGTTTACCCTAAAATATACCGAAAGTAGAACCCGAAATATTAATGGGGCTTACTATAGGCAGGTGAGCTGGTTCTATACTATATGTTATGGGGTTTGACAGAGAGCACTTAAAAATTGTAAACTACAATTAGTTCTTTAAACAAAAAAAAGAGCATCTCTGTCGCTGGTTCTGCTACCTTAAGAAGTCGCGGGATTACCACGAGTAGAGATGCCCTTATATCGATTTATCTTGGACAAGACAAGTAAAACTTATCTTGAGGACAGGAAAACAAGATAAATCCTGAATTAGACTAAGATTAAAATCGGGGTCTTGTCAAGACCCGTTTGGTGTTCGGCTCCATCAGGGGCGGGTGGTATGTAGGGCAGGCTTACTACCCGCTCCTTGTGGGGCCGATTTAGATTTAGGAGATTATGGAAAAGACTGTCTACATTCATATACATAAAAACTCTTCAAATAGCGGACAGATTTTTCCCTCGCCCACAATCGAGGGAGTAGATTCATTTGCGCATACTCTTTCTCATTCCTTAGTTAAGATCGCCAGGATGCTAGCTATACTTGGAGCTCTTTTTCTCCTTATCTCTTTTTCTCCCTCAATTTGGTATGCAGTAAAAGCACGGGGAACTAAAGCTGTTACTAAGGCTTTGGCAAAATCCGCAACAGAAGAAGACTATCAACCCAGAGTTGATCCTTCTTTGCCGCTTGAAAACAGACTGAAAATAACCTCAATTGGTGTTGATGTCCAAATTCAAGAAGCGACACATGATAATTACGAGGAAGCCTTGAAAAACGGTGTATGGAGAGTTTCTGATTTTGGTACGCCATATGTGAGAAATAAGCCCACAATAATAGTCGCACACAGGTTCGGGTACCTTAAATGGAGTAGTTTATTTAGGCGTAAGAACTCCTTTTATAATTTACCGAAACTTAAAGAGGGTGATGTTGTTGAAATTATCTGGAGACAGAGAAAATACGTTTATGCCATTTACGGTGAGTCCGAAGGAGCTGAGATAGAGGATTATTCTGCAGATTTGATTTTATATACCTGTGAATCTCTAAATTCACCGGTCCGTATTTTTAAATATGCAAGACTTTTAAAGATCTGATAAAAGAGTCCTGTAGTATTGACATCTTACGGTCACAGATATATAATCACAGCCATATTTGGGAATATAGTTATATGAAACGACTTATCATAACACTGTCAATTTTAGCAACTGCCATTTTCTTGCCACAGGCAGTTATTGCCCAAGAGAATTGTGTCACAGTTTATGGTGGTGGAGTAGTTTGCGGTATAGAAACCCACGAGCCGATTGATACAGATTTGGGCGATATTAATCCTGCTGTTTTAGGTGCGGGATTTATTTTAGCCTCGGGAGTTCTTCTTTATTTCTCTGGAAAACTAGCAAAAAGAACACAAATTAACAAGTAATCCTTTGCAGAGGGTAAAGGAGAGAAGATAATTATTTTTAGAAGATTATTTTTTCTCCTTTGCCTTTAAGGAATTAAGGGCAAAAACGTTTCCTAGACCAAAGAAAAAGCCTGCCAAACGTATTTTTCGCGCTTTTTCTTTTGGTTTTTAGGAGGCACATTAACGAAGCATACAGAAATTCCAGTCCCTTACGGGCTGTTCAGTCTCAAAACGAATCCGCAAATTAACCTAAAGCACAGGAGGTGCAAAATGGGTGATGAAGTGTTTGCCCCGAAGAAGGCTAGGTACATAATTGGGTCGGTTTTTGTAGTTGTTTTATGTTGTTTATTGATCGTGCTTGTTGTGGTGCTCTTCTCCCTTTGGAGAAAGCTTGACACAACGGTCGTGAACAAACAGATAACTGCCCCAGAGGCTGCAGCGCTCTCGGTAGCGCCTACGCCTAAAACTGAGCCGATGGAAAGTAGCAAGATTGCTGTCTCTGCGGTGGGAGGGGGAGAAGTTTTCCTTAGCCCGGTTGAAATCGCTGATGTTTTCAACGACGAGTCGGCATGGCTCATTGCTGAGCCCGGCGTAATCTTGGATGACACCGCTGCATGGGTAATTCCAAGTGTTGATGCTGTTCATTTTGCCAATGTCCCGGAAGGCGGTTTTACTTACTTCAGCTTTGGTGAAGGAGTGATAACGGTTGACGGTGTTTCTTTGGTACTGCCCGGCAGAGAGGGCCTAAATTATTTGGTCCTAATTCGCGGCAGGATTGATGATACCATCGTTGACTCGGATCTAAACATCACCGTTGAAGTGAGCGACTTCGTACCCGGACACGCGATTTGGAGCATTATGCCGCCCGGTGCTTACGTATCCAAAGGCTGGTTTATGCAGCAGTTGGTGACGAGCACCACAACCGGTGGGACTAACTGCGGAGCAACCGGTTGTACCACGGTTCACGTCGTCTTGTTCGATGTCGATAGCCACTTCTATCAGAAGTTTGAAGTGAAGGCTAACGATCTGGACAACTGGAAGTTGCTGGAAAGCAACTAATCTGTATGGTTCTATTGGGCGACAGCTGCTAAGAGAGATTTATTATTATTCCCTCTCAAGGCAGTTTGTCGCCCGTTCACCTTAGTAAATAAAAAAAATTGTTTATTAAGATGAAAGTATGCTTAAACGTCTTCAGAAAAGCTTCTTCCCAGTAGTTCTAATTCTAATTATTGGTCTATTGGTATGGAAAAATTATGTTCCAGGAACTTGGCTTTCCGGTTGGGATACACTTCATCCAGAATTTAATCTATCTGTTTATTTAAGACGGGCCTTTTCTGGAGCATGGCAGGAACACCAAGGCCTAGGTGTGGCAGCTTCTCAAGCGCATGCGGCCGAGATTCCAAGGCTTTTGCTTATTTCTCTGTTAACTTTAATACTGCCCTTAAGTGCCGTAAGGTATGTATTTTTCTTCCTTGCTTTGGTTGTTGGGGCGCTTGGTTTTTATTATTTTGTCAGATATCTTTTGGCAAAGAGAAAATTGCATTTTGTAGATTCAGCCTCCTTTTTAGCAGCCCTTTTTTATGTCTTTAACCTTACAACTCTCCAGCACTTTTATGTTCCGTTGGAGATGTTTGCCGTTCATTTTGCCACTCTTCCCTGGTTATTTTTCTTGGTAGTTTTATATCTTCGAGAAGGCAAAAGAAAACATCTTATTTGGTTTTCTCTAGTAACTCTTATGGCCGCCGGAATGGCTCATACGGCTACTCTTTTTTATGCTTATTTAGGCGGATTAGCGGTGTTTTTAATAACATTAATTTTGTTAATTTTACGGCGCAGCTTCATTAAAAAGGGAGCAATAGTGATAATTTTGACCTTGATGCTGAATTCCTTTTGGTTGCTTCCTAATGTTTACTACATAATTAACCATTCAGAGGAAGTCAGTCAGTCAAAGATACATCGTATTTTCAGCGATGAGGCTTTCTTGCAAAGCAAATCTTTCGGAGATGTCCGAAGCTTAGCGCTTTCCAAAAACTTTCTTTTTAACTGGAGAGAGTTTGATTTTGATAAAAGTGAATTTGTTGACTTGATGGATGAGTGGCAGGAACACTTAGACAAGCCTGGGGTTGAGATAGTTGGATACACTTTGTTTGCTTTCGCTGTTTTGGGTGTTGTTGTCGCTTTGTTCAGCGGTTCAAGATATGCAGTCTCCCTACTGCCGCTTCTGCTTATTTCATTTTTTTTCTGGATTAATTCAAACCCTCCGTTTATTGGGCTTTTTGATTATCTGAGGGGAAACATCAGCCTTTTTAGGGAGGCCTTGAGGTTTCCTTTTACTAAATTCTCAATTCTTCTAATTTTTACGCTGGCCACATATTTTGCTTATTTTATCCAATTTATTTTAGAAAAACTGAAAGCTTTTAAGTTTTCAGTAGGTTTCTTTCTGCTTGCCTTTGCCGCCATTATCTATTTTTCTCTACCTGCTTTTGACGGATATTTTATTAGTCCTTCGATGAAGGTAGAAATTCCTGATAATTATTTTGAGGTTTTTGACTGGTTTAGTGAAAAAGATCCCGCGGTAAGAATTGCCAAACTCCCTCTTCAAACCCATTGGGGGTGGAATTTTTACACATGGGATTATCAAGGGGCCGGATTTACCTGGTTTGGAATACCGCAGCCAACCCTGGACCGCGAATTTGACCGCTGGAGCCCATATAACGAAAGCTTTTACAACGAAGCCGCTTTTGCATTATATGCGAAAGACAATGAAGCCTTTGAAAGAGTGTTAGAGAAGTACCGGGTAGGCTATCTTCTGTTGGATGAGTCCATTTTGAATGCAGGAGGCAGTGAAGAAATTCTCTATATTCCCGAAATAAAAGAAATGTTTAATGAGTCCTTGCATGTAAGGGAAATAAAGAAATTTGGTTTTTTAACTATTTACGAGACAGATTTTGTTAAAGCGGTAAACTTTGTTAGTGCCCCGAAAACCGCCGTGAAGGCTGATGTAGATTTAACTTACTCTCAAATTGACCCGATTTATTCAAAATACAGAACCTATATCCAAGATGAAGAAGGGGTTGCTTATCCTTTTGTTAATTTTGACAAAAGAGGAGAGGTTGAAGTAAGTGTAGAGGATCAGAAGATAACCTTTTTAAATGCTGCTAAAAATGCCAAAGTAGTTCTTCCAATAGAGAATTCGACTATTGAGAGTTTCGGGCCAAGGAGAGGATTCGCCGAGGTTTACAACTGTGATTTAAAGAAGATAGGAAGCGTTGAAAAGAAGAAACTAGAAGACGGGGTTTATTACTTTGCAGAAGGTGGCGGGGTGAGTTGCGATTTTTATAGTTATCCCGATATTTCCTATTCACAAGGCTACGTATTGCGAATTAAGGGAGAAAATAAAGAGGGGAGAAGTCTTAAAATCTATCTCCAAAATATTGAAACCAAAAGAATGGATTTGGAGGAACTTTTGCCAAAAGGATTATTTGATGAAACATTTTTCATTTTACCCAAAGGCATTGATGGAGGTGGATACACACTTAATGTTGAGACCCGTTCTTTTGGAAGAGTGGCGTCGGAGAATGTTTTAGAAACAATTGAGTTTTATCCTGTGCCTATAGATTGGCTTACTAGTCTATATTCTGATATGGGAAAGGATATTTATTTTGAAAATAAACTTGAGATTCTAAATGTAAACAAATTAGGGGCAAGTCATTATCTAGTTGATACTAAGGGCGAAGGGCTAGTGATGTTGGGGCAAGGATATGAGGAGGGGTGGAGAGCCTATACAGTTGACGGTAAGCAGTTAGCGGTAAATAGTTTGCCTCATGTAAAAATAAACTCATGGGCGAATGGGTGGTTTGTACCAGAAGGGCAACAGAGGATAGTTATTGTCTACTGGCCACAATATCTGCAGTATCTAGGTGTTCTTCTCGGTTTGATAAGTTTAGCTTGGATAATTTTCAAGAAAAATGACTTAATAGTTGACAGGAGGAAAGGGATAAAGATAAAATATAGCTAACTTGCCTTGAAAAGACAAGTTTAACTTCCTGATTTTCCTTGAAATGTAGCGTTTATTCAATGGCTGCAAAGAAAAAATCTATTAGTTCTAGTCCAATTCGTAAAAAATCTTTAACCCCATTTAAAACCACAGGTTATCTTGGGAAAGGAGAAAGTCGATTGCAAAAACAAGACGAGAAAAGTTTAGTTGTTGATGAAAGAGTACTTCCTGATTCAGGCCTCCCAACGGAACATGTTGAGGGTGTTCTGGATATCGCAAACGAAGGCTCAGGCCTTTTGCGCCCTAAATTTGCAAGTTCCGAGGAAGACATTTATATTTCAGCCTCTCAAATTAGGAGATTTAACTTAAAATTAGGGGATTTGGTTAGTGGCCAAGCAAGACGTCCCAAAGAAAATGAACGCTATTGGGGACTTCTTAAAGTTGAAAAGGTTAATGATGAGCCAATTGAGAAACTTGGTGACAGAGCTGATTATGATGAACTTGTGGTTATTTATCCTGATGCACAAATAGTACTTAGTACCGGGAAAGATATGCTAACAACCAGGGTGATAGATTTAATAGCTCCTATCGGCTTTGGACAAAGGGGTTTGATTGTTTCTCCTCCCAAAGCAGGAAAGACCTGGTTATTAAAAGATATTTTATCTGGAATTGCCAAGAACTATCCTGAGAACAATAAGAGTAAAAGTAAAAAGATAAAAAATGTGCATTTAATGGCTGTTCTTATTGGAGAAAGACCAGAGGAAGTCACTGATATCGTTAGACATGTGGAGAAAATAACTAATGGAAAAGGAGAAGTTGCAGCAAGCAATTTTGACGAAGCGCCTGATGCACAAACCAGAGTAGGCGAACTTGCCTTGGAGCGAGCGAAAAGGTTAGTTGAAAAAGGCGGGGATGTTGTTGTTGTTCTTGACTCAATAACAAGAATGGCCAGAGCTTACAATTTAGCCCTGCCCACTTCAGGAAGAACCCTAACGGGTGGATTTGACCCAGTTGCACTTTTTCCGGCCAAGAGATTCTTTGGTGGGGCAAGAAAAATTGAAAAAGGCGGCTCACTTACCATTATTGGAACTTGTTTAGTTGAAACAGGTTCAAGGATGGATGATCTTATCTATGAAGAGTTTAAAGGAACCGGGAATATGGAGCTTCATTTGGTCAGGAAACTTGCTGACAAGAGAATTTACCCGGCAATAGATGTATCAAGATCTGGAACCAGGCAAGAAGAGCTCTTGTATGGGGAAGAGACTTTAAAACAAATTCACACCTTAAGACGCATGCTTGAGATGGTTTCAGAGGGCGAAAGAACAGAAACGCTTCTTGAAAGGTTAAAGAAGGCGGAAAGCAACAAAGATTTTCTGGACAGTCTCAAGACTGGGTAACTTTTTTGTACCCCGCGTTTATTTGCTTCCCAATTTTGCATATGCTATCTTCAATCTATCAATAAGATGGACGATACATATGAGATAATCCTTGCCTTTTTTTCTGAGATTAAACTTTTTTTTAGAGAACTTACCAACTACATAATTTCCAATCTGCACTTATCTTTCCTGCGTTTTGAAGAAGGAAAGGGTATTTTTGTTACTGCCCTTTATCGCCAAAGAGGAAAGATGGCCAGGCGCCTAATGCATTCAGGGATGGCCGGATTAGCGGCAATCGGCATGATGATAGCACCGGTCATTGCTCAGGAGTTTCCAGGGCGCTCATTTGATCCTTGGGATATTCCTTCGACTTCTACGGTTCTTTCAGCCGCCACCATAGGAGATCCTGCCACAACTACTCTGATTTCCGAGAAAATGCGTGACAAGGTAATAGAATATGTTGTTACTGAAGGGGACACCGTAAGTACGATTGCGGAGAAATTTGGGGTATCTGTTGATTCAATTCGCTGGCAAAATAATCTTGGGAGTAAAGATACCATAAAAGCTGGTCAAACTTTGGAAGTTTTGCCAGTGACAGGTGTTTCCCACAAAGTTATTAAAGGCGACACGGTTTACTCTATTGCCAAAAAATTTGATACCTCACCCCAGGGTATAGTTGATTTTCCTTTTAACAGTTTTGTTAACGATGAAACTTTTGAGTTAGCGATCGGACAGGTGGTTATAGTTCCAGATGGAATTCCACCAAAAGCAGCACCAACTACTCCTAGAATTCGCCAGATTACTCCTGATGCAGGAACTGTTGTTGCTTCTGGGACTTTTGTTTGGCCTGTAGGAGGAACAATTACCCAAAGGTTTGTTTGGTATCACAAAGGCATAGACATTGCCAATAAGGCAGCACCTAATATCCTAGCTGCAGATTCTGGAAAAGTAGTTATAGCTGGATGGCCGGATGGATATGGGTATGGTAGTAGAGTGATGATAGACCACGGCAATGGCTATAAAACCCTATATGCTCATTTATCAAGAGTCTATGTCGTTCCGGGACAGACTGTGGCCAGAGGAGACGCTATCGGCAAGATGGGATCAACGGGCCGCTCAACTGGAGTACATCTTCACTTTGAGGTAATCAGAAATGGAGTTTACCTTAATCCTTTAAGCGTTCTTCAGTAGAGACATTCTTTGGTATAATCTATAAATCAGGGCCGTTAGCTCAGGCGGTAGAGCGCACCCTTCGCATGGGTGAGGTCAGGAGTTCGACTCTCCTACGGTCCACTCTTCGAGTTTGCTCAGCTAACTATGTTACCCCGAAAAGTACTTTTTGTTCGGCTTGCAAGAAAGAAACAGGAAACAGTATCAAAAACTAACAAGCTCCTGACTTATGGTGCTGAAATACTGGTATAGGTAGGATTGGTTGTTCCACTTACTGTAGTAGCGCCAACTGCAGTTCTTCCAGAGCCACCATTACCTCCATTGTTACTACAAGAGCCGGCAGAACCTGCCCCTCCTGTGGCAGTGATTAAGTTTGAACCCAATGTAATTGTTCTACCCTTGATAAGTATAGATCCCCCTGAGCCTCCTCCTCCACCAGTGTCGCAGTAGCCAGCCCCAGAGGTAGTTGGCCCACCACCTTCTCCGAGAGATGTAATTGAACCGCCAACAGAGATGGAACTAGCAAGAATATAAATGATGCCTCCACCTGTTCCTCCAGTACCTGATGTGACTGTATTGGTTTCCTGTCCACCTCTTCCACCTCCAGAACCCGGGAAGAGCTTGGAAAGATCGGTAACACCATATGTTCCACCACCACCACCCCCGCCCCCAGCATAGCTTAATGAACCGGAACCCCCGCCATTCCCGGAATTGTTTGTCCCCCCGTTTTGTGCTGCACTACCATTA
>JBAUDN010000039.1:0-18080 GCA_049678105.1 Microgenomates group bacterium | reverse complement strand
AAAAGATGGTAATGGAAAGAAGAATAATATTCCGTCGCACAATATTAGATACTCCTCTGCTTATATTTCTGGCATTCCAAATATTATCAACTGCCTTTTCGATTGATCCTCACACTTCGCTTTTTGGCTATTATTCGCGTTTCCATGGAGGTCTCCTGTCGTATTTTTCTTATGCTCTTCTCTATTGGGCCTATGTGTCAAACATGGACTGGCAAAAGACAAAAAAGGCAATCCAGATTATTCTAACTTCTGCTTGCCTGGTTTCAATTTATGGAGTTCTAGAACACTTCGGAATAGACAAAGAAATCTGGGTGCAAGATGTACAAAACAGGGTTTTTTCAACATTGGGCCAGCCAAACTGGTTAGCTGCTTGGCTTGTAGCGCTTATACCTATTACCTGGGTATTGATTCTAAATTCCCAATTTAAACTCAAACACAAAAATCTTTGGTTATGGAACGGGTTATCCATTCTTTTTTTTCTAACCCTACTCTATACAAAATCCCGATCAGGTATTCTGGGTTTTGCCCTAGCTTACACTGCATTCTGGTCCGGAGTTTTCTGGCTGGAAAGGAAAACTTTAAAAATTATCTTAAAACGTTTTTTGCTTATTACTTCTCCCCTATTGATTATCACTTTCCTGGTTGGTACACCCTGGACACCGAATTTAAGCAACCTGCTCAAACCGTCGGCGGTGAGTATTGAACAGTCAGCCGCGGCGCCGGTTGGGCCGGCACTTGAAGTCGGAGGTACGGAATCAGGCGAGATTAGAAAGATAGTCTGGAGGGGAGCCGTCAATATTTGGAAAAACTATCCAGTATTGGGTTCCGGAGTTGAAACATTTGCCTATTCCTACTACAACTTTAGACCAGTAGAACACAATTTAGTGTCCGAATGGGATTTTCTTTATAATAAGGCCCACAATGAATATCTTAATTTTGCTGCTACCACCGGCAGCCTAGGCCTTCTTTCATACCTGGGTCTGATTGGTCTAATCGCGTGGATATTTAGCCGTCCCCTTCTTGAATACAAAAATCAAAAATCACCAGATAAATCAACTGAAAAACAAATCTGGATACTTGCATTTTTATCGGGTTTTTCAAGTATCCTCATAACAAACTTTTTTGGTTTTTCTGTTGTACCGGTTACACTTATCTTTTTCTTATATCCGGCAATGGCCACTTCATTAGAAGAAAGTGACAAGAAACGGGTGGAAAGCAAGAAAAATCCAAAATTGTCATTAAACCAAAAAATCCTCCTTGTACCCATACTACTAACTACTTTTTACATACTATTTTTTATCGGTAAATATTGGTATGCGGACATAGTCTTCGCTGAGGGAAAACTGCAAAATGATCAAGAAAATTACGCCCGCGCAAGAGAATTATTAACTAAAACGATAAAGCTATCCCCTACCAAGCAAGCAATCTATTATGATGAACTTTCTGAGTCCACAGCCGGAATCGCCTTAAGCTTAAGTGAGGCAGCAAATGAAGAAGCTGCAAAACAGTTTGCCCAAGTTGCAATTTCAGAGTCTGACACGGCAACCAAACTTTCCCCGGCTAATTTAAACTTAAGAAGAAACAGAGCCAGATTGTTTATTAAACTTTCTTCAATTAATCCGGACTATCTTTTTAATGCCAAAGAAACACTGGTTGAGGCAATAAAATTAGCACCAACAGATGCCAAGCTTTACTATAATTTGGCCTTAACCCACATCCGCCTTGGAGAAATCGATGAGGCCATGGCTGTCCTGGAAGAAACAATCGCAATGAAGTCAAACTACAGAAATGCAAGACTTGCCCGCGCACTCCTTCTTGCCGATAAAGGCGAGGTAGAAAAAGCTCAAGAAGAACTCTTGTATATTCTAGAAAAGATAGATCCTGAAGATGAACTTGTAAGGCTTCAATTAGAGGAGATCTCAAACTAAACTATTTAAACCAACTAAGCTGCGATATAATTTACCTGAGATGAAAAGAAAAATTGTTAAAACTGGCGATCCTCGCTTAAGGAAAATTTCAAAGCCTGTTAAAAAAATAGATAAGAAGATACTTTCTTTAATAGCTGATTTAAAGGAAACCCTACTTGCCCAAAAAGATCCTGAAGGCGTTGGATTAGCGGCACCGCAAATAGGTAAAAGTTTACAAGTTTTTGTCATGCGCGCAGACGACAAACTAAAAACAATCATTAACCCGGAAATATTAGTAATAAGTGACAAGCAACAAGTAAAAAGAAAAAAGAAAAAGAAGCAAACAATGGAAGGATGCTTATCTATGCCCCATTACTATGCCCCATTAAAAAGAGCAAAAAGAATTAAACTTAAGTATCTTACCGAGAATGGGAAAGAGAAGGTAGAAACTTTTGAAGGTTTTCCTGCTCAAATTGTTCAACACGAAATTGACCATCTAAAAGGGGTTCTTTTCATTGATAGATTATTGAAACAAAAAAGGCCCTTATATGAATTAAAGGGAAACAAATGGGAAGAAATAAATCTAACATAAAAATTGTTTTCTTTGGCACACCTCAATATGTTTTGCCTATCTTAAAAGCTCTTTATAAAAGCTTTAAGGTCGTTGGAATAGTAACCCAAAAACCAAAGCCGGCTGGTAGAAAAAAAATACTAACCTACTCTCCTGTTGATAAATGGGCGCACGAAAGAAAATTGCCTACCTTTTACAACAGTGAGGAGCTCATCAAAAATAAGATTAATACTAAATTAGGAGTTTTAGCATCCTATGGCGCAATCATTCCAAAAAAAGTAATTGATTTTTTTCCTTGCGGGATACTTAATGTACATCCTTCGCTTCTTCCGAAATTCAGAGGGGCATCACCTGTCCAAGCAACAATTAACTCGAGAGAGAGACAAACCGGGGTTTCAATCATTAAACTTGATGAAGAGGTTGACCACGGGCCGATTATATCTCAATTTAAAGAAGAGGTTTTAACAGACGACACAACAGAAACATTAAGACAAAGGCTCTTTGAAAGATCGGCCGAAGTTTTATCTGCACTTATTGAACCCTACGTCAAAGGCAAGATCACACCCAGGAAACAAGATCACAAAGCTGCTACCTATACAAAATTAATCACAAAACAGGATGCATTTATTAAACCTAAAAACCTGAAAAAAGCTCTTGAAGGCAAAAGCGCTGAAAAAATTGAAGCATTTATTAGGGCTATGAAACCTTGGCCAATAGCCTGGACCTATGTCCAGCTAAATTCAAAACGTCTAAAAATACTAAAAGCTCATCTTGAAGGAAAAAAACTCGTTCTTGATGAGGTACAAATGGAGGGCAAAAATCCTGTCTCTTGGAAGCAATTTAGACAAGGTTACCCCAACGTAACATTTGAATAGTTCCCTATCATTCCATCCTTTTTAATCTTTTTTAAACATTTTGCACAAATTCTCATCTGTTTCTTCTCCCCTGAAATTACTAAGGTTGCTTTTTGCAGGTTGGGCCTAAAAACACGCCTTGTTGCCTGCGCCCTCTTTCTCCAACGTTTACCCGCAACACCCCTTTTGTGTCTTTGACTCCTACCCACAACTGTGCTTTTACCACAAATTTCACAAACGTATGCCATAATTGTAATCCTTATCAGGCTTGATTATACTACAAAGGCATAGCTTCACAATATCTATGTTAATAATTGCTATCTGGATACTAGCTTTTGTCGTTGCAATAACCATCCATGAGACAGCTCACGCCTGGATGGCGGATAGACTTGGTGATCCAACTCCAAGGCTAATGGGAAGACTATCTCTTAATCCATTAGTCCACTATGATCCAATCGGGACAACTCTTCTTTTGGTCTTGGTTTTGATGAGGGCAATTGGAATACCTGTCATTCCTTTTGGGTGGGCCAAGCCGGTCAGATTTGACCCTTATAATCTCAAGAATCCCAGGCGTGATACGGCACTAATATCCCTTGCGGGCCCTTCTTCAAACTTACTTTTGGCAACTGTCCTTGCAGTGGTAGTTCGAATAACCTCAACTCCCTTTTCTCCAATCTCATTTTTCTCCAATCTCCTTTATCCTTTTATCATTCTCAATGTAATCTTGGCTATTTTTAATTTGATTCCTATCCACCCCTTAGACGGAGGAAAAATCTTAGTGGGTTTATTGCCGGTAAAGGACGCTCGTGAGATGGACCGTTTTTTAAATCGTTATGGAACGATAATCTTATTCCTTTTAATCTTCCCTTTCCTTGGAGGCACATCTCCTGTCTTTCTATTTCTTTCACCAATTCTTAATTTCATTTTAGGAATTCTTATTCCCGGAAATCCGATTATATAAAAAAGCCTCTACTTGACTCGGTTATTGACCTATCTGGTAAAATATAGTTGACCCTGCTTAAGGGCACTTTCGGGAGAACTATTTCCTCACCGAAAATCACTTTGGGAGGGCAAATTGCTTTGCCCCGTGGGGTAAAGCTGAGCTCACCCACCTGGAATTCTCCGGGGAAACTCTTCTACCGGAACCCCTTGGCAGGGTCCTTAAGTTGGCTTCAAATAACCACCATTTTTTGCTATAATCTAACCTGCACGCCGAGGTAGCTCAATGGCAGAGCAAACGCTTTGTAAGCGTTAGGTTGGAGGTTCGAATCCTCTCCTCGGCTCAAATTAGCTGGGGTGGCGGAGTGGTCTAACGCACGAGTCTGTAAAACTCGCGCCCGAATGGGCTTCGTAGGTTCGAATCCTACCCCCAGCACAACTTGTCCCTATTCAACAAACTCAGGCTGGGCCCAGGAAGACATATAAATTGGAAGCTTCTCTTCTTTTATTAGTTCTTCTCCTCTAAAGGTAAGCTTCATGACTAAGCCTCTTTTTGTTTCTTCGCTCCACATCTGATCAAAAATAAAGTTTCCTAATGAATAATAAACTGGTTTTTCGTTTATATACTCTTCACCTTGTACCCAGTGTGGTCCGTGTCCGACAACAACATCCGCTCCAAACTCAACTAGCTTTCTCGCCCACTCTTTCTGTATCTCTGCAGGTTCTTCTCTATACTCTGCTCCCCAATGGACTCCTACAATTAAAACATCTACTTGTTCTTTAGATTTTGAAACTAGATTGAAATTGCCCTCGGTTGGTTTTTGCGACAAAAAATCAAATCCCAAAAATCCAAAGTTGGTTCCTTTAACCTCCTTTGTTGCCAGGTTCCCAAGCCCTGTGGTTGAGATACTGTTCTTATTTAGTACCACTATAGTCTGATTTAAGCCCTCCGCACCATAATTTCTTGTATGGTTATTTGCCAAACTAACAACATCAATACCCGCAAAAACTAAACCTTCAACCATTGCCGGAGTGGTACAAAACTTAAGACCTTCGTAAGTTCTTGGGCAATTAACAACTATTGGGTTTTCTAAATTTATAAAAACAATATCGGCACTTTCTAGCTCGCCGACCACTTTTCGGAAAGGATAAACGGGGTCTTTTAAATCAAGACTCTTAGTCATAACGGTCCTCCCCAGCATGATGTCCCCGGTTAATATTATTTCCACCTCCTGATTAGCCAGCCTTTGCCTGTTAATTTTTGGGCTTAAATTCATAACGTAAATAAGAAGCATAAAAAAAGACGCAGCCAATATTAGAAGGAATGTTTGAGGTTTATTCTCAGCCACTTTTTTAGTATAGCAGTCTCTGGTATAATTTCACTGCATCAATGATGCCTGGGTAGCTCAGGGGTAGAGCACGTTCTTGGTAAGAACGGGGCCGAGGGTTCAAATCCCTCCCCAGGCTCCATTTTATTTATTGTCCGAATTCAAACAAAAGTGTAGAATAACTCACATATGGCAAAGAAAGGAAGTCGTGAAATAGTCGCTTTGATCTGTTCCGAATGCAAAAGCCAAAATTATGCTACCACTCGGAACAAGATCAATATGGAGAAAAAATTAGAAATAAAGAAATATTGCAAAACCTGCAAAAAACACACTCTTCACAAAGAATCTACAAAACTAAAATAATCTTAAGCCCATTTAACTTTCAGCCTATTTCGGGGTATAATATGGCCAATCCTTAGGGGCGTCGTTCAGTGGTAGGACTTCGGTCTCCAAAACCGAGAACGGGGGTTCAATTCCCTCCGCCCCTGCAAAATGCCGAAGAATTGGGACAATCTAACTATCGGAGAATCTTAATACCTCTTTTAATACAATTGGTAACTTTTTAATTCCGTCATCTCCGCTAAAGTGACCTTTATTTTTCAACACAATTACCTTTGCCCCCAGTTTCTTTATAAATATTTCTGAATCAGATATTGGAACCCATTCGTCGTTAGTTGAAAATATTGCTGTAATGTTATTTGTATGTGCCTTAACCT
The DNA here is from genome assembly GCA_049678105.1 of Microgenomates group bacterium. Taxonomy (GTDB): domain Bacteria; phylum Patescibacteriota; class Microgenomatia; order UBA8517; family UBA8517; genus JBAUDN01. Next base: position 11,765 of record JBAUDN010000039.1, on the reverse strand, counting down.
TATCCAAATCAATTCTCGTTGTTAACCAAGGCTTCGCAACGACCTGTTCTTCTTTTGTTAAGTTTTCTAAATTCATGAATCCCGCAACTAACACAATCCCACCAACCTTAGAAGATTTGGGTAAACCCTCTAAATATCTAAGAATTGTTTGACAGCCCATAGAGTGTCCTACTAAAAAAGTGTTGCTATCAACTTTTCCAACTTGTTTTTTGAGGTATGGAACCCATTTACCAATGACTGGTTCTCCAGTATGAGGCATCGCAGGTACCTTGACACCAATACCTTTTTTATCCAATTCTTTTTTTAACCACGGAAACCAACCTTCTTCTGGTGTTCCTTCCCAACCATGTATTATAAATACCCTATTAGACATAACTGTATTTTATATTATCAGGATAATTTTTGAAGCGATAAAAGTTCCTGACAAAGTTTACTAGCCCCTGCAAAATACCGAAGTATTAAAGCAAATTATCCTTCGGTGTTTATCTTTAGACCCAAGAATTTATGCATTTCTTCACGACCCCCAGATTTCAAGGCACTAACAAGCAACTTGAACGCATGCTCAGGAGATAATGTTTCCAATACAGTGACTGGAGGATTTCTTGTTTCTACAATGGGTTTATAGGTTGATGCCTCGCCTCTCTTGCTCCGACACCTACTAGCATACCTATGTTTAATTATTCTAACAGACTCGCTTTCTTGTCTGAGACCCATACAATTAATTTGATTTAAAGAATACATCAAATAGTTTCGTTTAGCAAAATACTCTCAAAAGAAGTTCCTGACAAAGTTTGCTGGCCATTGACTAATGCATGAGCAAGATGAGGACTTAGAAGTTCTTGGATTTTAATAACCTCAGAAGAGTTTATTTCGTGCCAAATAGTTCGTAATGTGACCACTAAGGCCTGCTGCACACTTATTTGAAGATCATCTTTTTATATTAAGGAGTTTAAACTCGGTAGTTATCTTTGGGGAATCCGATCCTTCTTGCGGCACTCCCAGCATTTCATCACCAGATACGCTAATAATTCTATTGTCCTTGCCCGATATCCGAAATTCCAAGGATATATTTTGCCACAGCCCTTCTTTAATTCCAGCTGTTCTAAAAATTAATTTTCCTCCCAAACTACCACTTACAACTGTTTCTAAACTACTGGTTAATATTCCCACACTTGGCCAGATCATTCTTTCTTCTATTAACGCATTGCCCATTGGCTTATATCGGTAATTGTGAATCTTTATGCGTCTATAATCTAAACTACTATGGCTACGTTCTTCTTCTGTGATTATTTTGCTACGCTTATCGTCTGGCTCTTCTAAATGAAACCAATCTTTTCTCTTGTCCCAGCTAATGTCAGGAAACGTATTTTTTTTAGATCGTTCAATATCTTGACGCTTTCTCAACCAAACATCATATAGTAATTTGGCTTGTTCAAGAATCAATTCAAAAAGTTCTGGTCGGCTTTCACCACTATCGTTTGGCTCTTGTTTTAATGTAACATCTCGCAGTAATTCAAATACACTTTCTTGAATTCTCATTATCTCTTCCACGGCGAACAAATCTTCCCTTCTTATAACCTCGGGTTGCTTATCTACATCAACACCTGCTATAACTGCTGGGAAAACGCCTTCTGCTGTCATTGGGCGAATTCTACTATGAAAACATATTAAACTCAAAAGAAGTTCCCGACAAAGTTTACTAAGACCTGCAATACGGCCTAGTGATATAATCTTGATATAATCTACCAAAATGGAAAATAAAGGAGAATTAGAAGAAAGACCTTGGTTTGTGGAAGGGTACAAGAAGGCCTTGTTTGGATTAGCTGAGAACCATCCCCCATTACAAATTCTAAAAATTGATGAGGTTGATCCTCAGGAGTTTGGCCATAAGGACGCTTGGATGATGCACAGAATAGAATTCGCAGATCACTCAAAAATAAGTGTCATGTGTGGACCTGGGTGGCCAACAGATAAAAACTTATTGGACCATCCGCTTCTAGGTGGAAAAAAACCAAACTACCCATTCATTACAGTTGAATATCGGATATTAACATTAGAAGCACACCCAAACAAACGGCTCCTTAGAGAGTTTGAAAAACTCCTATCCCCAGTTTTATCACCTGCAGAAAAACCCTCCAAGCCTTCGTCACTAGATGAACTTGTTTACGGGGAAATGTATGTAAGAAAAGATACTGGCCATATTCCTCCAAAAGTAGGCATCTCCGATGCCAGGGAGTTGGTCGTCTCCATCCATCAGCCGCTATATCTTTTTTGGGGCAGCCATATAGAAACCAGACGCAATCTAAAAGACTACATGGCCGTCTGGGTTAGGTCCATCAAGAGAGTGATTCCCAAAGTAGACAGAACTGCAAAAGAGTGGGGATATAAGTGACCTCAACCTGCTACGGAATAGTCCACAAAATAGGTTCCAACAAAGTTTACTAGCCCCTGCAATTTGCCCATAGTATTACTTCGTGTTACAATTCCCTTATGCGAGAAAGAACAGGAGAAACGATTGAACGGGCCGATAGTAAGCTATTTTACGGAAAACCCGAAACAGTTGGAAAAACAACAGTTTTAAGAGTGGGGGGTTCAGCAGAAGATTCTCATGAGGTCGTTTTAAGTCTTGGGGTCAATTATGTCTTTTGTGTCCTTAGTCAGTTTGTTGATGGTGTTCCTGAGGGTTATGTTAAAAAAGGACAAACGGTTGAAATATTAGTAAGAAAAGATAAACCCTTGCTGCTTGATGCGTTAACAAATAAGTTGCTCAATAGAAAACATAATCCCAGTTCTTGGTTTATGGCGATCAGGCCTTTTAGTGAAGAAACGTATGGTAAACCAGTAGATGAAAGTGAACGTGTCGTTTGGAAAATGTTTGAAGCAAATTTTAGGTCAATTAGAATTGCTCCTGAATTTCATAAGATGTTTTTAAATCCAATTCAAACATAACAAAACTTTATTACCAGTTCCTGATAAAGTTTACTAGCCCTTGGCTAAAACATGAGCAAGTTGAGGATTTAGAAGTTCTCGGATTTTAATAACCTCAAAAGAGTCTACTTCGTGCCAAAAAGTTCGTAGTGTGACCACTAAGGCCTGCAAAATCAGGTTTAAAGAAGTTGTAAAACTTTTAAATCTTTTTCTACTCCAGCCACTAAATTATATTTATTGATTTCTTCTGGCTTTATCCAAACAGCCTCAGAGTGCTCTTCCTTGTCAATACTTATTTCTGTACTAGCAACTTCTACTAAAAATGTCATTATCACCCATCTTCCCCACTTATCTGTTACTTCAAACACTCTACCTGTTTTAATTATCTTCCCTTTAAGGCCTGTTTCTTCTTTCACCTCTCTTAGTACTGCATCCTCTGCTACTTCTTTTTCTCTTATGTATCCAGAAATTGGTTGCCATTTGTTAGGAGACGAATGTCTTGAAGGACTTCTCTTAAGAAGTAATATCTTATCACCATGTCTAACTACTCCTATTACGGTTGCATATGTTTTTCTCATGTCTCCATATTATAGTAAAAAGTCTCAACAAAGTTTACTAGCCCCTGCAGACAGAGAGTTCTCATTGTTTATCAAACCTCCTTTTTTTATCGTTATATAATAGCTAATATTTTGATCATTATTGGAATTACTGGAACATTGGGTTCTGGAATTTGAAGAAGTGGGTTGAAGGGACTTGAAGGAGTATTCCTTTTCTAATATAATACTCGCACAGCAGCGTACAACCGCGTACGTTACTCTCACTGAAAGGAGAGCTGTATTAAATAACTTGCACCTTTTAGTCTAAGCACCCCATCAAACCGAATTGAACTTAATCAAACAAGGAGTCAGCAATGACGGATGGAACCGTGACAATTCTTCGCAGCAGGAATTCAGGTGATGCCTACGTTCTTCTCTCACAAGGTTCAGAAAGGCAGGTTGTACAACTTAACCACCAACCTGGCGAGGAACCACGAGTAATGACCCTTGGCAACATCAACGTCGATGTAAATCCACCCGACTGCACACACTTGAGGGATAGGGCAAAAACCTATAAAAGGAGGTTTGGCGGGGTTTAAAACAAAGTTCATCTGTGGCAAGTTCATTGGCGCTTATTGTCGAGAGTTCTAATCTCTCTTGCAAAATTTTTGCAATCCAAGACAATAAGCGCCATCTCACTTTAGAAGCTACCAAACTATTTGATCAACTAAAGTTTTCCCCGTTTCCTGTCTTTCGCACATCTGCTAAAATAAACATTACAGGCGGTGGTTTGTTATGATTATGGCTATCATAAATCGAAAGGGGGCGATAAATAGTGGTTGTCGTCAAGAAGAAAAAAGGAGAGTCGGAAGACAGATTAATAGCTCGTTTCAGGAAAAAAGTAGTAAACGAGGGAGTACTATTTGAAATCAGAGAAAAAGAGCGCTACAGCAAACCTTCTGAAGAAAAACAAAAAAGAGCAAAAAGGGTAAAGCATCAAATAGAACTAGAAAAGAAAAGAAATTATTGATGTAACAAGAAGGTTTCTACGAACTGTTTCCTGTGGTACTTTGTAACACCGTATTTTTTAATTGCTACTTGATGCTCTTTTGTACCATATCCTTTGTTTTTACCCCATTTGTAAAGTTTATACCTAGGATTTCTTGAAAGTCTTTTTAATAAATTGTCTCTATAAACTTTAGCAACAATAGAGGCAGCCGCAATAGACAATGATTTTCCGTCTCCATTTTTTATTGCAAGCTGCTTAGCCCTTCCATCTTTAAGTTTACGGTTTTTTCTGGCCATTTTTCTCCTCATGGGTAAACCCCGAACGTATGGTATGAAAAAGGTATCTATGAGTAAATATTCTACCCTTCTCCCTAGTCTATTACTTGTATTGTTTATTGCTCTTCTAAAAGCCATCTGCGTTGCCTTCGCCATACCGACACGATTAATAACTTTTGCCGAAACCTCCCCCACCTCCCAGGAAGACGCATTTTTGATAATCCAATCTCTTGCAATTTGTCTTTTTTTAGAAGTTAGTTTTTTGGAATCATCAATACGAATATCTTTGGGAATTCTGGTCCCTTTTTTAAAAACCACACAACCTGCAACAACCGGGCCTGCAAAAGAGCCTCTCCCTACTTCATCTGACCCTGCAACATATTTAAAACCTTTCTCCCACTGTCTTTTTTCAAAAGAAAAATTGGGAAACCTCATAAGGTAAAAACTAAATTATCTGGATCTGTAAGAACACTATCGAGAAGATTGTAAACATGACGTAGCTCTCTAGCAGCCTCAAAAGAGTTTCTTTTCATAATCAAATCCTCAACAGACAGTTTTTCCATTTCATTTTCCATATTACCAATCTCCAAAATCTCCTTTAGTCGCTTCTTTTTCCACCTCGTCCTAAATTGATTGCTTCTTAACATTGCATCAGCTAACCTTGCAGGTAAGAGATATGGCGCAACTCTTGCCGATTGCAGGGTTTCTCCAATTGCCTTAAGAATTCTACGAATTTCTGTTATATCCTCATCGAAGATGCTTTCAGGTCTGTTCTTAAAAAATGACTCTGTAAAAACTGGATGTGTTACAAGCTCTGCTATTACTTCTCGTGCATCTGAAAGAGAAGACCTCTCATCTTCTCTTTCCACATAAAGCAAGTTGAAAACCTTATTTGATTTTCTACGAGTAAGCCATGTTTCAACCTCTCGCTTAGCTAAATTGCGCATTGCCCTGTATATGCGCATTCTTGCGACCAAAGGATTAAAGCGGCCTAATGAGTCTTCTTGGAAAACTAATGTTAATACCTCCCTCAATTCCTGCAGAAATGGGCCTTTCGCTGAGAGTATCCCCTCCTTCTCGAGTAACATCTGTGTTTGTCCCGCAAGATCTTGTAGGTTTTCTCTACTTACTTCTCCTCGAATATACTTTTGAGACAATCCTCGCATGGCAACGAAAAGTTCTTCCACCTGTCTGTGTTCTACCCCTACCCCGGCACCAAAATCCCTTCTTATCTCATCCTGCTGTCTCATTGCCGTTTCTATTCCATCCCATACTTCCTGTGGTATAAACCTTGCCACTTTCCAACTTTTTGGAAGAGCCGTCAGATCAATATGTCTACGATATTCAGGTTGTCTTAAAACTACAAATCCTTCAGTCCCTACTACCTTCTGTTTTCCCTCTGAAGTTATTTCTATAGAAGGTTCGTCCCATCTCGTTGTATAGACCGCGCCGGTGACAGGATCATATCGAGGCACCCACCACGGCGATTTTCGCTCGGGCATTGATCCCAAAACCGGGAGATCGAAAAACCAAGGCTTCTCTGTAATCAGAACATGTGCTATTTGTTCAGGCATTTCAGCACGGATTCGAACCAAACTCCTTTCCATTCGCTCCTCTATAGATTCTCCCCTTCTTAGTTCTCTTTCCCTATCCATAGCCCTGCTATTATACGCTAAAGCTGTAGTTTCTTGTTTCTTTGCCTATTTTTTGCTACAATTTCAAGCCGTGGAGGGTCTAATTAAGTTCTTTAAAGAGGTAAAGATTGAACTTAGTAGAGTTACTTGGCCCAAAAAGGACCAGGTAATTAAACTTACCCTGATTATATTTATAATTTGCGGCGCAATTGGGCTCTATGTAGGAATATTGGACTTTTCCTTCACAAAGCTACTTGAATTACTAATAGCTAAATAATAAACTAGCTTTTTAATATTTCACTAATAATGGCTAAAACCAACGATAACAAACATGCTGTCAGCGAGCGTGGTGTGGGGAAGAAAAAAATTCCTGGCCACATCGTTATTAATAAAGAAAAAGGCTCAAAGGGAAAATGGTATGTTGTCCATACTACATCCGGACATGAAGCACGCGTGGCCGAGACCTTAAGACAGCGAGTTGAAACAATGAATCTTGAAGAAAAAATCTTTGAAATTCTTGTACCAACCCAGGATAGAGTTGTAATCCGCGGAGGCAAAAAAGCAACTATAAAGGAAAAAATATTCCCGGGCTACATGCTGGTAAAAATGACTCTAAATGATCCGACATGGCTTGCAGTAAGAACAACTCCGGGTATTACCGGATTTGTAGGTGCAGGAAGCAAACCCACTCCCCTTTCCGAAAAGGAAGTTAAAAATATTCAAAAATTCGTTGCCGCTCCTGCAAAAAGATTTAAGACAAAATTCTCAGTTGGAGAAGCAATTAAAATTACAGACGGGCCATTTTCAGACTTTTTGGGTACAATTGATGACATTGATGATGAGAAAGGGAAAGTTAAAGTTTTGGTTTCAATTTTTGGCCGCGAAACTCCAGTAGAGCTTGATTTCCTACAAATAACAAAAATTTAAATGGGAGCTAAAAAAGTATTAATCGTCATCAAAGTAAACTTGTCTGCAGGGGAAGCTTCTCCGGCCCCACCATTAGGACCTGCATTGGGACAACACGGTGTCGCCATTATGGATTTCGTTAAGGCTTATAACGAAAGGACGGCTGATATGAAAGGAGAAATTGTTCCTGCTGTTATTACTATTTATGAGGACAGAAGTTTTGATTTTGAAATTAAAAAAGCTCCTGTCTCTGGAATGATTAAAAAAAGGCTTGGCATTGAGAAGGGGTCGGGCACAACTCCAAGGGAAATTGCAGGAAAATTAACATCAAAAGACCTAGAAGAAATCGCCAAGGAAAAAATGGACGATTTAAATACTGATGATATAGAGGCGGCAAAGAAAATCGTAGCAGGAACGGCAAGGAGTATGGGAGTAGAGGTAGAAGAGTAATATAAATAAGACTTGTAATTAAATTATGGGAAAAACAAGAACAGCAGTTATAAGTGGTGAACCACAGCCCTCTAAAGCTGGGGAGCGCAAGAAGAAAAAACAGAGAAAATCCCTTAAGGAAGAGAAGGGAATAAGAATTCCTGGACTTAAGGGCGGCGAACGTGTTGTGGCTGTTACTGCAGAGCCCCTTCCAAAAGAAGAAAAAACAGAGAAAGAGAAGAAGATTGTAAAGAAAGAGAGAAAGACAAAGGTTCGTGGGAAAAAGTATAAACAAGTCAGGGCTAAAATTAATAAAACAAAACTCTATCCTCTCTCTAAAGCCTTAGAGCTGGTAAAAGAAACTTCATATTCTTCTTTTGACGGAACAATGGAACTTCACTTGGTGGTTAAAAAGGAAGGCCTTTCGGCCAACATCAAGCTCCCCCACTCAGCAGGAAAGAAAAAGAAAATTGAAATTGCAAAAGATACAACCATAAAAAAGCTTGAAAAAGGAAAAGTTGATTTTGACATTTTACTTGCCACACCCGAGATGATGCCTAAACTTGTTCCTTTTGCAAAACTCTTAGGCCCTAAAGGGCTGATGCCAAATCCAAAAAACGGAACACTTATCAAAAGTGCAAGCGAAGCCAAGAAATTTTCTACTAATACAATTACTGTTAAAACAGAAAAAAAGGCTCCTCTTATACACACAGTTATTGGGAAAGTAAATCAAAAAGATAAAGAGCTTGTTGAAAATGCTGAAGCTGTATTAACGGGCATTGGCAAAAGACAAATTGTCAAAGCTTATCTTTGTGCCACAATGGGCCCCTCTGTAAAGATTGACTTCTCATAAAACTCTCCTTGCCCAGACCGCATGAATTGCACTGTTTAATACCTAACTGCTAAAATGAACGCGTGGCTGAAGACAGACAAGAAAGAGAAGGTTTGAAAAGTACCGGGCGTTTGCAAACATCTCTTGAGAACGTAAGAGGCTCTTGGGGGAAAACAAAACCTCTTGGATCCGGCGCCCAAGAGGAAGGCACACAAAAAATTGCCACGGAGCAGTCAATCGAAGAGGATACAGAATTGGGGGAGAAATTTTCGCCCAAAGGAAGCCCAGGAGAGAGATTTCGTCGTCTTACACAAACCGTAACCCCTCCAGCTCCACCAACAAGCTCTCTTGAGCGAAAAGCTGAAGGAGGACCATTAAAATCTACTATAGAAACCGGCAAAACTTTGTCTGAGCGCAGAGCTCAAGAAATTGATCCCGATCGTTTGGCTAAATCAATTTCCGAACCAACTTGGCCAAAAGAAAAAGCTCAAGAGGAAACACCGACTGGACAAAGTGATGCTAAAACCCTGAGAAGAATCCTTAAAGCCCAGGAAGGAGTAGAGAAAGTAAAACAGGGTCCATCACCTGAAGAGATAAAAAGGAGGATAGAAAAAAGAAGACATAAAACCCCTCCTGGGGAGCATATACCTTCTTCTCAAATGCCCCGCCAAGTTAGACCACAAAGTACTCCCTTAAAAAATGAGGAACAAACTACCCCGCCACCAACACAGGCTATGCCTAAAAAAGAATCCTTCCTCACAAAATTCCTGAACAAGATATTTGGCAAAAGATAAATCTCTTGTTTTTCTCGGCAAGCTCTGATATATTATCTATTGTCCTAAGACAGCACGCATTACATAAGACGTGCCGAGGCGGTAAGATTGCAGTTTAATGCGCCTCGAGCGCATTTTTTTATTGATTAAAATGAAAAAAGGTCAAAAAACATTTTTCGTAGAGAACTTAGCCGAAGAATTAAAATCGGCAAAGTCTGCTATCTTAATAAACTTTTCCGGAATGGGTGTTAAAACCCAACAAGAGCTCAAAAAAAGGCTTTCTAAAGTTGATGCAAAGATGTTGATTGTCAAAAATACCCTTTTTAAGCTTGCAGGAGAAAAAGCAGATATTCCCAAAGAAACTCTCTCCGACACAGCATTGACAGGCCAAACAGCACTTATCCTAACCGAGAAAGATCCTATTTCCCCTCTTCAGGTTTTGGGTAAATTTGCCAAAGAATTTGAAGTCCCACAACTTAAGGTTGGAATTGTTGAAGGTTATTTCCAAAACAAAGAGGAACTAGTAAAACTCTCTAAACTTCCTGGCAAAGATACTTTAGTTGCCCAAGTCGTTGGGTCAATAGCGGCACCAATGTACGGATTAATAGGTACTCTGCAAGGAAATTTGCAAAAATTGATTTTTGTTCTTAATCAAGCAAAACAGAAAGGCGGTGAGTAAATATGGCAGAAAAGAAAAAAAAGGTAAAAAAAGATCTTTCTAAGGCTGTAGAAAAACTGGTTGATGAAATTTCAAAGCTTTCTGTAATGGAATTAAGTCAATTGGTCAATGCACTTCAAGATAAACTGGGGGTCTCAGCAATGTCGGTTGCAGCACCAGCAGCCGCCAGTCCAGAAGCTGCAGAATCAGAAAAAGAAGGAGCAGCACCAGCAGCCGGAGCAAATCAAACTGTCGTTATGACAGACGCAGGAAAGAATAAAATTGCGATTATTAAAGCCTTAAGAGAAATCAATCAAAACTGGGGACTTAAGGAAGCTAAAGATATGACTGAAAACTTACCCACCGAGATATTAAAAGATGCAAAAGCAGAAGAAGCAAAAGAAGCAGCCGATAAGCTCAAGGCAGCGGGAGCAACTGTTGAACTTAAGTAGAAACTTTAATCCAGGCAAAAACTGCTTCGGGAAAACATGGAGGGGCTTGAGCAATATAAATCTCTTTTCCTTTTGAAATCGGAGTTTCCATCTTTATTCTTTCTTCTTCTGAGGCTGAACCAAAAAACCAGCAAGATCTCGGCGACCGATAATTAGGGGGGTTCGAAGTTTACTCCTATCTGCAACTGAAGCAATTGTCTTAATCTTTCTCCCGGCAAGCCAAAAGGTAACGTTAATAACTTTCCTTTCTTGGTTCCCGAGTCCACTTTTGAAAATTTTAGACCAGAGAATATTCTCTTCATGTAAAAGGCCCAGGTCGCGAGCTAAAGTTCTGTCTATTGAAGTCCTCCAGGCTCCCGTATCAATTTTGGCTGAAACCTCGAGTTTTCTTTTATCTTTGAACAATATTTTTACCTGCTCCCATACATTAATAGTTTTAACTCCCTCCTTCGCAGCGACCCTGTCTGCAAAACGAGCAGCGAATAAAGCCTTTGCAATCATTACTCCATGTTCGGCATCTTTTACCTCTAAATCTTCAACCCTTTCCAATCGTTTTCTAAGACCTGCCTTGTTAGCGTATTGAATATTTAAACCTGGCTGGTAATTTAACTCTAAAACCATTGGACCCTTCTCTGGATGTAAAACAATGTCTGCCCCATAAAGACCCAGTTGGGCTGGAACACTGCAATTTGTTGCCATTTCCAAAATACTCGTCCACTTAGGAATTTTTATTCCATTAAGTTTTTTCTTCGTATCAGGTTTGTATTTAATGTATTTACCTTTCCAAAAGGCCCTTGTTGTAATTCCTGTTGCTATATCAATCCCAACTGCTATCGCTCCCTGATGAAGATTGGCTCGGCCCCCAGATTCCTTTGTGGGAACCCTCATCATTGCCATAACAGGAACTTTATTAAAAACGATAATTCTTATATCCGGAAATCCCCTGAAAGCATATTTTCTAAAGGCTTTATGGCGACCTATGTATTCTTCAATAAATGCTCTGTCTGGAACATTTTTAAGACTATATGCACCTTCTAAAATGTCCATAACATGAAGTTTTAAATCATCTGTAGTAACTTTTTCCCTATTGGCTGTAATCCAAACTCCTTTGTCTTTTGCTCTTTTTTTAACAACAATTATTCCTTCTCCTCCTAAACCTTTGTTTGGTTTAAGAGCAAAAGAATCAGGAAGAGAATTCCAATCAAATTCCATAATATCCTTTGGGTTTTTAAAAATTTTAAATGTAGAAGGAACTGGAATACCTGCCTCTTTCAACACTCTTTTTGCCAAAAGTTTTGAAGTTGCAATTCTCTTGCCACGAGTCGTATTGTGC
>JBAUDN010000038.1:0-5862 GCA_049678105.1 Microgenomates group bacterium | reverse complement strand
GTCATAAAGATATCGATTCCAAAACCGAGCACGGCTTTATTTGTAGGTTTTTTGAGAAGATATTTATAAAAGCGTTCATTCAAACCGAACTCTCCTCCAATGGGTTGCTGGAGGGTGACTCCAAATGCAGCATATGTTAAAGGTATAGCAAAATTGTTAGTTACGTTTCCATCGTAGCAACCTCGTGAATACGCAGGGGTTGTGTAGTCAAACTCCTCTGTCATAAGGGGGTTAAGAAGAGAGAAGACCCAATCTGGCTTAACTGTTTTAATATCGCTGTCTAATAGTGCGATAAAGTTTATGTCTGAGTTATTACAGAATTTAAATAGTTCTATCAAATTTTTTCCTTTGCCCCTGAATTTCTTGCCAGTATTTAAGTATTTTTTGGGGAAGAAAGTTGTAGTTTTTAGAAAAGCTTCTCTAGTGTTATCCGTGCTGTTGCTGTCTACATTTATTATCAAGCTTTTTGAATAGGGGTAGTATTTTCTTAGGCCCAGATCAACTTGTTTTGTAACATGGCCAATAGTACCCTCTTCGTTGTAAGAGGGTATGCCTATTACTATTTTTGTTCTACTTGTAGACACGAGGTTATTATATTGTTTAAATTATAAAAGGTCTACTTATAATTTTTTTCAATGAAAACTACAATTTTGTTTTTACTAAATAGGTAAATATCCTGCAATCCGCATCAACTCCCGCGGCGACCGTCGCTATAAAAAAGAAGCTATCCTCTGGCTTCTGGGCATGCAGGATAAAAAATAATTGTAGATTTCTCCATCTTTTGCAATCTAATAAGTTGAGAAAGTAAATAATGGGCCCTAAAATACAGTTATGCCCAAAAAGGGAAAAGGTATAAAGATATTGATTACCTGGTTTAGTACTGCAGACGGAGGGGCAGAAACCTCCATTATTGACCTTTGCAACTATTTAGCTGCATCTTCGTCTGTGTCAAAAGTGATCCTTTTATATACACACTCCCAAAGAGATAACAAGACGATACGTTCAGTCAAATTTCATAAAAAGGTGGAGGTTTATAGATTTAATGTGAGTTTACTGCTTTGGAACCTAATTTCAACTTTTGTTGTATTTTATCTTTGTCTCAAAGAGAATCCCGATATAGTCCAAGTTAATTTCCGCTCGGTTGTAGGAGAATCTATTGGGGCTAAATTGTCAGGTAAGAAGGTTATATCTTCCCTTCGTGTTATTCTTATCGACAGAAACAACATGAACTCCTTTATTTTCGTGGATCATATAGTCGGTATTTCCAGGGCAGTTTTGGAAAGAGCGAAGCTTATCGGATGGAGAAAAAGATATACCTTAATTTACAATGGAGTTGATCTGGATAGGATAGATCTTGAAAAGTTTCCCGACAGGAAGATGGACAAGAATAAGTTTTATTCTCTCTCGCGTTTGGTTAGGTGGAAAAGGATAGACTGGTTTGTAAAGGGAGCCTCAAACATAAGAAAGGAGTTTCCAAAAACAAAATACAGTATCTACGGAGGGGGTCCCAAAGAACAAGTTTTGAGAGAAATGATAAAGATGAATGACTCGGAAGAATTTATAAAACTTAAAGGTTGGATTTCTCCCTGGAGTAAAGACCTCGAAAAAATAGGTACTTTTGTACTTACATCGTATGAAGAGCCTTTTGGGAGGGCAGTCGTTGAGGCTGTCCTGAGGGGTAAAGTTGTTGTTGCACCAAAGTCGGGAGCTATTCCCGAGCTCTTCCCGAATTACGATCTTTTATTCGAAAGAGATAACTTTAATGATTTGGTTAACAAACTCAGGCTTGCCTACCTCAATCATCGAAAATATAGGAGGCAAATCAGATCTATTAGGAAGCGTTTCATTGATCATTACAACATGAGTCGAGTGAGGGATCAATATATATCCTTATATTGCAAGATGCTGAGTAAAAAGATTGTTTAGGTTTTTTATTAGCTGACCCCTTCTATTTTTGCACCGATTTTTCTAAAATTACTGACGAAGTCGCTGTAGCCTCTTTTGATAATATCCGCATTCTCTAGCCTACTTTGTCCTTCAGCTACGAGAGATGCCAGTAGTATAGTTGCACCTCCTCGAAGATCGGGTATTTTTGCTTGAACAGACTGGAGCGGAGTCGGACCCTTTATTTTAATTGCATGGAAATATTTTGGTGAGTCATCGCTAATATTAAAGTCATAATATTTTTCTTTATTTATTACTTTTGGGTTGAAAAAAGAAATATTAGCCCCCATTTGCATAAGGAAGGAGATATGTTGGAATCTGTTCTCGAAAATTGTTTCTTTTACCGTCGAGATTCCGTTAGCCTGTGTCATGAGTATCGTCCAAAGCGACTGCCAGTCAGTCATAAAACCAGGGTGCGCCTTAGTTGTAATATTAGTAGAAGATAGTAATTGGTTATACTTGAATCTTATGCCGTCTTTTTCGATATGAAAGCTTCCTCCAGCTTCGGAAGCTTTCTGAAGGAAGATGGCTAAGTCTGAAGCTCTTGCACCTTTAACAAAGATATCTCCCTTGGTCGCTAAAGCTGCAACGGCGTAGGTCACAGCCTCGTTTCTATCGGGCATGCAAGTGTAAGACGAACCGTGTAATTTATCAACACCTTCAATAATGATTCTTCTTCTTGGTTTACGCTGTATTTTTGCACCTAAGGAGTTTAGAAAGGAAATTATATCATCTATTTCTGGCTCAAGAGCTGCATTGTCAAGTATCGTGGTGCCGCTGGCGAGAACGGAGGCAAGAATAAGAGTTTCTGTGCCGCCGTGAGTGACCTTTGGGAACTTGTAGTGGCCACCTTTTGGATGACCCTGAAGGTACCATCCATCTTTTTTGTCTTCAACCTTTATCCCTAATGCCCTGAAGCCCTGCATGTGTCTATTGAGTGGTCGGGCTCCAATGTCACATCCTCCCAGGAGGGGGATAAAGACTTTCCCGAATCGGTGTATTAATGGCCCGACGAAATAAATATTTGCTCTAGACATGTCAGAGAATTTGTTTGGTATCTTGTAGGTTCTTAGGTTCGAGCCACTTACTTTAGCCACTTTTCCATCTAAAGATATGTTTCCTCCTAATTCTTTTATAATGTTGGTAGTTAAAAGAAGATCTGTGATTTCAGGAAGATTTGAGATTTGTGAATTTTCGTCGGAAAGAAGCGCGGCAACAAGGAGTTTAAAGCCTGAATTCTTGGCTCCTGACAATTTCACTTCACCCCTCAAAGGTTTGGAACCTTCAACTATAATTGCAGATGAGTCGATTCTATTCTCTTTCTTTACCTTTTGGTTTGCGGATTGCATATTCACAAGTTCTACAAATGAAACTGGCTGGGACATCTTTTTCGCCATAAAGATACCCCAAATATTCTTTGGCATTTCCCGATGTTAGAATTTCTTCAAGTGGACCATCTTGGATAAAACCCAACTGGTATCGTTTAAAAAAGTCTTGACAACAAAAGAAAATTTCTCCATGGACTCCTATATGTATATAGTTTATTGGCCGATCGATCAAGCAACCCATCAGTTTTTCTCTTCCCGGTCCATTTTCGTCCCAGGATTTTATTTCTTTGATAAGGCTTACTCGACTGTTGGAAAAAACTCTTTCTATCGGAAAAATGTTACCAAATTTTGAAAGCACGCTATTATAATCTTCCTCAGTCGTAAATGGATTGGCTTGGACATTGATCCTCATTTTAAATCCCCAATTTGCCAAAAGCAATAAGTTCTGTTCAACATTTTCATACTGCCCGGCTCCATGGAGTTTTAAATACCTTTCTTTATTTGTAGTTGGAAGATTGACATTGAATTCTAGTAAATTTCTTGCAAAGACCAGTTTTTCAGGAAGCTCTTCTGGAAGATATCCAAGATTAGTATTTATCAGAATATGATTAAAGAAATCGTATTGTATTGCGATCTTGATTCTGTCAACCAGGAGGGGATCAAGGAGCGGTTCATTATAGTGATTAAAAGAGACCCTCTTCATCTTACGACCCATCTCACCTATTCTGTCCATTGCCAGATTAAATAAAGGGAGATCCATAACTAGTTGTTTGGAAGGAAACTCTGAAACTGGGCAATATATACAGCTATGGTTACACGCTGTACAGGTTTCAATAGATGCGTTCTTTGGCGTTATTTCTACCATTTTCTGTCTCGATACCTTTTTTAATTTCTATGCATTGATAACCAAAGCTTTCCGCGAAAGGCCAGTCAATTTTGTTAATTATATCAATTTCATCTTCTGAGAGACGGGAGATGCTTAACTTGTTTAGATTTCTTACGGGTTGTGGAATCTCTGTAATATTATGTCGCTCGATGGGTTTGGAAGTGTCGATAGTTATGTTTTTTTCTATTCCTATAAAACTAAAAATTTGTTCTAAAGTCGCTGAAGGTTTCTCAGTTAAATCTTCATACCTGAGTAGTAAAAATCTATTAAGATATTTAGCATCTTTCAACATTGTTTCGTTCGCTAGTTGCCAATGTTTAGCACAATCCTCTATCTTGTGACCACGTCGTCGTCGAATTCCCTCAGAGACAGCATAAGGATTGCGGACCAAGCCAATAAATAACGCATTTGGAAATGCAGCCTGGAGTAGTCTCATTCTAGTTGCGTTGGCTGGGCATTTTTCGAAAAGAACATGTTTTCCAATATCCCAATGTGTTGACCAGTCTTTGAAGATTTTAGAAAAATCGAACTTTGATAAGTGTTTTTCTGTAAGATGATATACTTGTGGGTAAAGACCAAATAGCCGGGGAGGGAGTTTACAACGATCGTCGTCCGGGAGGAGCAGAGATAATTTTGGCCCTTCTTTTGGCAGCACCGACATTTCAGGATGTTCTGACAGCAACATCCGGACTAATCCGCTTCCTGAGTTTGTACAACTTCCTAGAAAAACAAATTTGTGTTGATACACTGTTTGATATTTTATCATACTTTGTTCTTATTAATGTTCCAACCGTGATAAGAACCAGCTCTCGCGGAGATAGGCGCTATAAAAAAGAAGCGATCCTCTGGCTTCTGGGCATGCAGGACAAGGGAGAATAATTCTTCATTTTTTGATATAATGGTAGAGTATGGCTCTTCCTAAATTCCTACAGCCTTATTTAGCTTCATATGATTTGTCCAAAATGGATGTGGAGCGAGATAGGGAAATAATAATAACCCAGATTTTGAACAAAGGAGACGACGAGGCGTTGACATGGTTGGGAAAAAATTATAGCAAGGAAGATATTAAAAAGATTGTTGCGAAGCCCATAAGGGGAATGTGGCTTGCCAATACTCTTTCTTATTGGACAAAAATCTTGGGAGTCGGATTGTCCCAGAAAGAAAAAAAAGAGGCTGTTATTAATCTTAATCCTCGATGAAAAGTTACCATTTGAATGTTTTAGACAAGAACCAGAAAAAAATTTTTCCAAATCTTTCGTTTTTGGCTCAAGACGGTTTCTATCTTGCAGGCGGGACAGCCTTAGCCCTCCAAATAGGACACAGGACATCGGTTGATTTTGATTTCTACAGCAACAAACATTTTGATGCTTTGACGCTTTACGACAAAATCGAGGATATTTTCGGCCAGAAGGCGAAAAGAACTG
Source organism: Microgenomates group bacterium (assembly GCA_049678105.1). Lineage (GTDB taxonomy): Bacteria > Patescibacteriota > Microgenomatia > UBA8517 > UBA8517 > JBAUDN01. The sequence continues at coordinate 280 of JBAUDN010000038.1, read as the reverse complement.
GTCAAGCTGAGGACACACTTTTTTGTAAAATTGGTAAAGCAGACCTATCATTTTTTTGGTATAAACACCCCCTTATAAAAAAAACAATAACATTCAAAGGAGTACCTCTAGCCAGCCTTGGGGACATCGCCGCTATGAAGCTAATTGCAGTGAGCCGCCGGCCAGTAAAAAGAGACTATATTGACATCTTCTTTTTGTTGAAAAGATTTAGCCTCGAGCAGATATTTTCTTTTGCTGCTGAAAAATATCCGAATATAAATCTCTATTTCTCGTTAAGGGC
>JBAUDN010000037.1:0-8409 GCA_049678105.1 Microgenomates group bacterium | reverse complement strand
CTTCAGGTTCCGGCAAATCAACATTGATGTATTTAATTGGCCTTCTTGAACACCCGAGTTCTGGAAAGATATTTCTAGACAAAAAAGATGTTTCAGAACTTTCTGATGAGGAACTTTCAAAAATTCGCAATAGTCATGTCGGTTTTGTATTTCAATCTTTTAATTTAATAAATAAGTTTACAGTTTTGGAAAATGTCATTCTTCCAACAAGATATGGTGGAGAAATTGATTTTAATCCGCAAAAAAGAGCAGAAGAACTTCTTAAAAAATTTGGCATTTATGAAAGAAAGGATTTTTTCCCCAACAATATTTCAGGGGGAGAGCAACAGCGAGCGGCAATAGTCCGTGCTTTGATGATGAAGCCCAAAATAATTTTGGCTGATGAGCCAACTGGGAATTTAGATACTAAAACAGGAGATGAAATATTAGATATCCTTGAAGATCTAAATAAAGATTTTGATGTTATCGTTGTTTTGGTAACACACGAAAAAGTAGTAGCAGATCGGACAAAGCGCCAAATTTACATACGTGATGGCGAAATTGTTGATAAATATTTATGAAAGCAAAAAATGGATTATTACATTTAATAAGGTCAGCAATAGTTGATTTTAAAAGAAACAAAATTAGGACCTTTCTAACTTCTTTGGGCATCATGATCGGAGTTTTATCCGTTGTAATGTTAATTGCTTTGGGATTAGGGTTAAGAAATTATATTCAAGAGCAATTTGAAAGTTTGGGATCTAACCTTCTTTTTGTTATGCCAATGTCTCTTTCTGGAGAGGAAGGCCTTAGCGGCTCCTTTGGTGGCATGGTTGGGGGGATTCAATTTGATGAGAGAGATGTTACTAACCTCAAGAGAATCTCGAATATTGAATACACAGTTCCTGTTTTTATGAAATCTTCTACTATTGAGGCAGAAGGGGAAAAAGAACGCGGATACATAATGGGAATTAATGAAGATGTTTTTAAAGTGTTGAACCTAGAACCTGAAGAAGGAGAGCTTCTAACAAAAACTGACATTCAAAGAAAATCTAAAAATGTAGTTTTAGGGTTTACCATTGCAGAAGACCTTTTTGAAAACCCCAGTAAGGCTATAGGAAAAACAATACGATTTAATAAACAAAGATTTAAAGTAGTAGGCGTAATCAAGAAAAAAGGAGATCCGGAAATGGACACAGGTGTTTATATGTCATATAAAACTACCTTTGGAAGTTTAAATCCAAACAAAACTTTTTTCACAATATATTTAGGAGTTGAATCAGAAGAAGACATTCCAACTGTCAAAAGGGAGGCAGAAGAGGTTTTGTTGAAAAGGTATGAAGAAGAGGAGTTTTCAGTTAGTGAACAAGCTGAGATTTTATCTATGGTAAATACAATTTTTTCAGTTATTAATTCAGTATTAATAGCGATTGGCTCGATCTCCTTAATAGTAGGAGGTATTGGAATTATGAATATTATGTATGCTTCTGTGACAGAGCGTACAAAAGAAGTCGGAATTAGGAGGGCAGTAGGGGCTACAGAACAAGATATTTTAAAACAATTTTTAACAGAATCTGTCTTGTTGTCTGTTTTTGGTGGAGCGCTAGGTTTACTGTTTGCCACATTGATTGTATTAGGTATTAGGGCATTTTTCCCGGCTGCGATAAATCTTTTATCTGTTGTGATTGCATTTGTGGTGTCTTCAGCAATTGGAATATTCTTTGGCGTTTTTCCGGCCAGGAAAGCTGCCAAGCTATCGCCAATTGAAGCAATCCGCTACGAATAAGGCTGTTTAAACTTGTGTCTTGTTTTCACACAATTCAATCTGTTACAGTTGATTTATGTCAAAAATTGTCATCGTAATGCCTACCTTCAAAGAGGCTGAAAATATCGGCAGGATGATTGATGAGTTGGTGGGCAAAGAATTCCCCAAAATTAAGGAAGCCGATATGCACCTTTTGGTCGTTGATGCCAATTCCCCGGATGGTACAGGAGATGTGGTTAAAGAGAAGATGAAAAAATTTGATAAAGTACATCTTCTTTCTAAGGAAAAAGGAGGACTAGGAGCCGATTATGTGGCTGGTTTCAAGTATGCAATGAAAGAACTAAAAACTGATGCTGTTATGGAAATGGATGCAGATTTTCAACACCCTCCTGAGTATGTTAAAGGTATGGTGGCCGCTTTTCTTGATGGCGCAGATTATGTAATTGGCTCTCGATATATCCCCGGGGGCTCTATTCCTAAAGAGTGGGCAATTACCAGAAAAGTGATAAGTTATTTTGGCAACTTATTTATTAGATTAGTTCTTCTTAAGCCGAAACTGCATGATTTGACAACAGGTTTCCGCCTTACGAAAGTCAAAGGGGTTTTAGACAAAATAGATCTAGATAATTTAATGGAACCACAGAGGTTTGCATACAAAGTGGATTTACTCTATCAAAGTATTAAAAACGCCAAAAAAATAGTCGAGGTGCCATTAAAGTTTGCTCCAAGGACCAAGGAGAAGTCGAAATTTGATACAAAAGAAATGATTGCGACATTTAAGGTAGCAATCATTTTAGGTATTAAAGATAAGCAGAGATTCATAAAATTCGGCATAGTCGGCTTCACAGGATATTTGGTTAATGCCTTTTTCTTGTTCCTCTTTGCAAAATTGAAATGGCCTGAGATATTGGTGTGGGCCGCATCCACAGAATTAGCAATAATCAACAATTTCATATTTAACAATATTTGGACATTTAAGAGGGAAAAGATAACGGGGATAAGCAAAGTTCTTTACAAGTTCCTCCAGTTTAACTTAACATCGGCAGGTGCTTTGATTATCCAAACTACTGCTGGAACGCTCGGTGTTTATTTCCTGGGAGCCCAATATAGACAACTTCTTTTGCCTTTTATAATAGTTTTCTTAGTTCTCCCATATAATTATCTGATGTATAATCTTGTGATCTGGAAAACATGGAAATTGCCTTGGTCTAAAGGTAAAAGAAAGACCTAATGCCTCCAAAGTTTGATAAAAATTTATCTCCGGGAGAAAGAGAAAAAAAATTTAATGAATTTCTCGTTTCTGAATATCTTAAATATGGATCGGTTGATGAAGTACTCAGGAGAAATAATTACGACACTCCCATATCATATGCTCAATACCAGAGAGTACTTGATAAGTGGGGAATAGTGAAGGCTGCTGGGCCTCATAGTAAGCTAGCCGAAGCCCTAGATTTTTTAACTCGATTAGCAGAAGAAAACATTCCGCTTGAAGCGCTTTATAGAAGGATGCCCTCTAGTTTTCGTACCTCGGCGGCAACAATGTACAGAATATTAAATTATATTAAAGAGGGAATAACGAGAAGAATTGCAACCGGATTAATTATTACTCCATCTTCCAAGAAGAAAAAGATTCTTGTTGCAGATGACGTTTCCAGTCCAAGAATGGAGTTAGGAAAACCGTATGGGTCAATTTCTATACCAATAGGCTTTTCCAGAAAAAGAGATGCAAGGGAAGATGCTATTTTAAGAGTATTACAGCAGGAAGTTTTTGCACAAAAAGCGATAAAGCAGGATCTGCCCGATATAATTCCTGAAAGACCTAAGCCCTTTATGTTTTTGGATATAGCGGATGTAAGGGTTGAAATATTTCATTTAAAATTACCGAAAAAAATATCCAAGATTCGTAACTTCTCAAGTTACAAGCTCCAAAATTTCAGATTTATTGATACTGACAAGGTGATTAAAAATAAGCGGAGAGTTTTTAGAGTAGGTGTTGTGGAAGCCGCGAGAGGATATGAGAAGTATCTGGAAATTAAAAAGCGAAATCTTCCGTTTAACCCGTTACAGTATAAATCTCAATTGAATTACTACCTGTCTGAGGTGCAGTCCGACTATTTAGACTGACCTTTGTGTGTAAAAAGGGGTCTGAATTTGTAGCCGTAAACGAGCATTCCTCGTTTACCCTCTGATTTTAGTTTTCTCGTAACCATTTCTACAGGCATGCCAATTTCCGGTTTTTCGTTTCCAAAATCAGTTAATTGCGCGGTTATCATTGGCCCTTCTTCAAGTTTTATTAAAGCTATCATATAGGGTGCTTGTTCTTCGTATCCCGCAGGGGCTTCATAGACAGTTGTAAAGGAATATATTTCACCTAAACCGCTTAATTGAAAGTCTTTTCTCCTTGGAATTTCAATAATGCTTTCTTTCATATTTAATGAAAATATTTATTATGCGGAATTATAATGAAAAGTTGCTTATTTTAGAAGATTCGTTCTGGATTGGGCGGGGACAGATTGGCTATCTACAACTTCAACTTTTCCTGAATTAGGATTTTGAAAATTTGCATCTGAACCGCAATCAGGACAAATTGGTCTTTCAGGAAAGTGTACTACGCCACAGTCAGGACAATTACTTCCTTTGAGAGTATATAAGGACTCTTTTAATCTCCACCAGCGAGAAGGTGAACCTGATTCAATTGACACATATTGAGATTACAAGCTAATTTCTCTCAAATACTCTCAAGTTTGAAGATTAGAGAAATGGAGCCCAGTCGGAGATTGGCATGACATTTTGGGAAATATAGGCAAGAGAGAAGAGATAAATTGGGATAACAAGTACCGCCATAACTATTTTGAACTCCTTCTTAATGATAGTGTCTGAAAATGCAATCAAGAGGAAAGGCACGATGGGTAGTGAATATCGGATGATATCCCTGTGTGATACAAAAAGGATGGATGTGAAGAATATTCCTACAAACCAGGCAAGAACTGTTTCCTTTTGTTTAATTAACTTCATTAAGCCTAAAAGTCCAATAAGATATACAAAAATTACTTCTTCCAGCCAGAATGTTCCTACCCAGGGTGCGCTGTAGTTGAAGATTTGAAAAGGTGGAAAGAAAAGATGGATGTTATCTCCGGAGTGGAAATAGGCCAGAAAATCGTTAAAAGTAAACTTATATAAGATAAAAATAGCCAGTAAAGATATTGGAATGAGAATAATCGGATAGATCTTTCTTAAATTAAACAGCTTCACCCACTTTTTAAAATGTTTGGTGGCAATTTTCTTGTAGTGTGGGGCAATTATCGCTAAAGCATAGGCGACAAAAAGCAACATCCCTGGAGACTTTGTAAGTTGGGCGACAGCTCCCCAAATTCCAGCCTGCCAAAATTTCTTCTTTCGAAAGAAATAAATAGAGGCAATTACTGCTGCCATAAAAAGAGGTTCTACGGATCCTACTGAGCGCACAATTAACCATCTTGCAGGGAGAATTGAAAAGACAAATGTTAGCCAAAGAGCCTCATTTTTCTTAACAAACTGTTGGGCAAGTTTATAGAAGAAATAAATAGCCAAGGCTGAAGACGCAAGCGTTATAGAAAGCATGGCGTAGGGGAATCCTAAGAAAGGTGCAATAAGTTTAATAAGAAGAGGAAACAAAGGGAAATGGGCCGCGTAGTATTCTGTTGGCAGCGAAAATGAATAGTTGGCAGTGATTAGTGCTTTGTTATAGAAAGTTTTGGCAATTACCAAAAACAAAGGCCCATCATAGTTTGCAACAATGGTTGCCATTCCGCCTCGGGGAAGAGGGATTGTCCAAAAAGTTTTGAGCCTTAAGAAAAAGGGAAGCCAGATAAGAAAGGTTGGCAGAAGAGAAAAGAGAACTATTGGTAGAAAACTCTTTAATTTAGCCTTCATTTGTCAAAATGATATAACTTTTGGTGTGCTTATACAAGCAAGGACTCCATTATGCTAGACTTCAAATATGCCTAAACTGATTAAATCTCTTTCCGTTTTTTTTCCTGCCTACAATGAAGAGGCGAACATTGAAAAGACAGTAAAGCGTGCAAAGGAAATTCTTCTCAAGACTGCCAGTGAATGGGAGATATTGATAATTAACGATGGCTCCAAGGACAAAACCTTAGAAATTTCTCGAAAATTAGCTAAAAGTGACAAAAGAATTAAAGTTGTCAATCATGGAGTGAATAAAGGATATGGAGCTGCATTAAAAAGTGGCTTTCATAATGCCAAATATTCTTGGATAGTATTCACTGATTCAGACGGGCAATTTGATTTTTCGGAAATAAAGAAATTTTTGCCGTTAATGAAAAATTCAGATTTGATTCTGGGATACAGACTTAAAAGAGCAGATTCTTTTATCAGGAGAATTTATACATTTGTGTGGGGTATGATTCCGGCAATTTTATGGGGGTTAAACGTAAGAGATTATTCCTGCGGTTTTAAAGTGATCAAAAAGCGAGTCTTTGAGACGGTTCAACCTCTTGTTGGTGAGGAAAAAGTTACTCAAATTGAAATGTTGGTTAAGGCAAAAAGAAAAGGCTTTAGATTCGCTGAAGTTGGAGTACATCATTATCCGCGCAAATATGGTGCCCAAACAGGAGCGAATATTAAAGTGGTGACAAAAAGTATTATTGATCTTTTTAAGTTATGGAAAAAATTAAGGTAAATATCAAGTATCAAATATCGAAAATCAAAAAATGGGTTGAGGAAAACCCCAAAGAGGCGATTGCTTTGGGGATTATTCTTTTTGTTGGTGCTTTCTTAAGACTTTATAAAATTGATCAGTATATGACTTTCCTGGGAGATGAAGGGAGGGACGTAATTGTTGTAAGAAGGCTCTTAGTTGATTTTGACCCCATTCTTATTGGACCCAGAACATCAATTGGGGATATGTATTTAGGTCCACTTTACTACTATCTGATGGCGCCGGCACTTTTACTGGCTAATTTTTCTCCGGTTGGCCCTGCAGTACAGATTGCATTACTTGGAATTGCCACAACAGTTTTTGTTTGGTCGATAGGAAAAGAATGGTTTGGAAAGTTTGCAGGTCTAATTGCCGCGGGGCTTTATGCAGTTGCTCCAACGGTAATTATTTATTCTCGCTCTTCTTGGAATCCTAATATAATGCCCTTTTTTGCCCTTTTAATGGTTTACTCGGTATGGAAGGTTTGGCAACGCCACGAGTTTAAGTGGATTATTGTTTCAGCAATTTCTTTTGCCTTTGTGTTGCAATCGCACTATTTGGGGCTTCTTTTAGGGCCGGTGATGGGATTGTTTTGGTTTCTAACGCTATTTGCAATATATAAAGTGAAAAATGAAAAAAAGAATTTTCTCAAATATTCGTTTATCTCCATATCATTTCTTGCCCTTCTCATGTCGCCGTTAGTGATTTTCGATGCCCGGCATGGATGGAGAAATTTTGCTTCCATGAAGAAATTTTTCACTGAGCGTCAAACTACGGTTTCTGCTCGCCCTTGGAATGCACTACCCAAAGCCTGGCCTAACTTTGTCCAAATTAATACGAGATTGATTGCCGGCCATAACGAGATAGTTGGATTGGTGACTTCAATTGTAATGGCCGCATTGTTGATGTGGCTAGTATTGTTGAAGTGGAAAAAATTGAAGCTCTTAATTCGTAATTCATATTTTATAATTCTGGTGTGGTTGGGCTTTGCCCTTCTGGGATTAGGGGTCTATAAGCAGCATATTTATGATCATTACTACGGATTCTTTTTTGCGGCGCCATTCTTATTACTCGGAGGACTCGCAGAGGAAATATTAAAAGTCAAAAACAAAATATCTAAATTATTATTGCTTGCTGGTTGTTTTTTATTGGTTATTGTGAATTTGCAAAATTCACCAATCAAATGTCCTCCAAATAGACAACTACAGAGAAGTGTTGGAGTTACACAAAAAATTATTGAAGAAGCAGGCAAGGAGAAGTTTAATTTGGCCGTAATTGCGGAAAGGAATTATGAAGGCGCATATCAGTATTTTTTGGAAGCTCGGAATGCCCCAATTATTATGATAGATCCGCAAAGGGCAGATGAAACAATAACCGAACAGTTGTTTGTTGTGTGTGAACTGCCAAAAGAAAAATGCGATCCTGTAAATAATCCTAAAGCAGAAATAGCAAACTTCGGCTGGAGCAAGATAGAGGAGGGTTGGGAGGTTTTTGGTGTTATACTTTTTAAACTTGTTCATACACAATGAAATACAAAGAGTCCAGACAAATTTTTAAGGAAATAAAAGGAGCGGGGAAGATAGTTATCAATTGCCACAGAGGTCCTGACCCGGATAGTGTAGGGAGCGCCCTTGCTCTATATCAAGTCCTTCAGAGCTTAGATAAAGAAGTAGAAGTGATTTGTCCAGATAATTTGCTGGATTCATATAGATTTCTTCGCTTTTCAGAAAAAGTAAAAAGGATCAATTTTGAGAAATTTGATTTTTCTTCTTTTGATTTATTCATTGTCCTTGACTCAGCCGACTGGGGCATGGTGACGGGAAATATTTCTATTAGTCAGCCTGACATTAAAACAATAGTTATTGACCATCACAGAACCAATAGGGGGTTTGGAAAGATAAATCTAATTGATAGCAAAGCAAGTTCTACTGCTGAGGTTTTGTACTTATTGTTCGAAGATTGGGAA
>JBAUDN010000036.1:0-1789 GCA_049678105.1 Microgenomates group bacterium | reverse complement strand
GGCTACAAATTTTCTTGGGGGGATTTGATAAGTAAGCCTGTGGCAGAGTTTTTAAGTCGATATTTTGCTGGTGAAGGTTACAAAGACGGGCTCCACGGTCTTGCCTTGGCGGGCTTACAGGCATTTTCTGAATTTGTTCTCTATCTTAAAGTCTGGCAGAGTGAGAAATTTAAAGAACAAAATGTTCCGCTTAAAGATGTGATTAAAAACATAAAGAAGGAGGGGTCTGAAATTAATTATTGGCATGCAGACGCTCTTCTTAAAGGTGGCGGAGGAGTAGTTGAGCGGATAAAAAGAAAATTCAAACTCTAATATTAATTTTTATATGAAAGTCTCCATAATAATTCTCAGTTGGAACGGAAAAGACGATACTCTTGAGTGTTTGGAATCATTGGCAAAGTCCAATATTAAATGAAAGAGAACAAAATATCAACCATTATTATTGCTAAAAACGAGGAAGAGAAAATTGGTGAGTGTTTGGAATCTCTTTCGTGGGCAGATGAGGTAATTGTTGTTGATTCTGGTTCAACTGACAAAACAGTTGAAATTGCCAGGAAAAAGAAAGCAAAGGTTATTCGGTATACAAAAGGCGGATTTAGCGATTGGAGAAACAAAGGGGCAAAAGAAGCGAAAGGTGATTGGTTGTTGTATGTTGATGCCGATGAGAGAGTGACGCCGCTTCTTCGAAAGGAAATATTAACCTTAATAAAGAATTCTCCGGACAAATCTTTATACGCAATTCCAAGAAGAAATATTATTTTGGGTAAGGAAATGAAACATGGAGGTTGGTGGCCCGACTATGTTAAGAGGTTGATGAAGAAAAGTAATTTCAAAAAATGGGAAGGAGAGTTACATGAGAACCCCGTTGTTGATGGAAAGCTGGGACACCTTAAAGAACCATTGACTCATTTAAAACATGACAATCTTGGTGAGATGGTTGAGAAAACAAATGAATGGTCGCAAATTGAAGCGAGACTTTTATTTGATGCAGATCATCCCAAGATGACATGGTGGCGATTTTTTAGGATAATGGCTACTGAACTTTGGCACAGATTAATTAAATTGAAAGGTTTTCTTGATGGAACGAAAGGGGTAATATATGCAATTTATCAAATGTGGAGCAAATTTGTAACCTATGCAAAGCTTTGGGAAATGCAATTGAATGTTCAAAAACAAAATGTCAAAAGTTAAAATTAAAAAAGTTTATTACCGGAAGCTCATTCGTGATAATATTCCGAGGAAAATGCGGAGGGTTGGGGCAGATTTTTCTTGTAAGATTCTTAATAAAAGGACTTTTTTAAAAGAATTACTCAAGAAGGTGGGCGAAGAAGCGAGTGGTTTATTGAATGCCAAAAATAGAAAAGGACTTATCGAAGAATTGGCTGATGTGGTTGATGTGATTGAGGAGATAAAGAGAGTTAAGAAAATTTCAAGTGCCGATATTAAAACTATACAGAAGAGGAATAAAAAGCTTAAAGGAGGTTTTCGCAAAAGAATATTTTTGATTTGGTCAGAGGATACCGGATACAAAACAAATGAGCGGAAGTATTAACTAATATGAGGGCGGCGATTTATAATCCATATCTTGATACTTTAGGCGGCGGTGAGCGCTACTCGATGGGAGTGGCAAGGGCTTTAGCCAATAAAGGTTGCAGAGTGAATGTTGAGTGGAAAGACTCTTCTATTAAAGAGAGATTAGAGAAACGCTTTGGTATTGATTTATCCGGAGTTGATTTTGTTAAGGATGTTGTCCGTGGGGACGGATACGATGTTTGTTTTTGGGTATCCG
>JBAUDN010000035.1:0-2844 GCA_049678105.1 Microgenomates group bacterium | reverse complement strand
CTTATAAGAGTGTAAGGAATACCGGCATGAAGCAACGCCTCTTCAAGTACTCTGGACTGGGCATTTGTTCTGTAAAGTACGGCAACATCCCTTAAGTCAAAACCTTTGTTTATTAATAATCCAATCTCGCCAACTATAAAGGAGGCTTCATCTAGGCCACTTTTGGCTCTATAAATTTTTATCTTTTCTCCCTTGCCTTTTTTTGTCCAAAGCTTTAATACGGGGTGAGTTGTATTTTTGGAAATTACCGAATTTGCAGCAGAAAGAATGTTCTGTGTTGAGCGATAGTTTCGTTCAAGATTGATAACTTTTATATTCGGGAAATCGCGCATAAGATAGGTTATATTTCTATGGTCTGCACCACGCCATCCATAAATGCTTTGAGCTGCATCGCCCACAACAGTAAGATTTTTCCTAGTACCGACGATAAGTTTTGTAAGCTCATATTGAACTTTGTTGGTATCTTGCCATTCATCAACAAAAATATGGGTTAGCTTCCGTTGCCACCCTGAGAGGATATCTGGTTTTTCTTTAAACAAGTAGACACTCTTTAGTAGAAGATCATCAAAATCCAAAGCACCAGCTTTTTTCAAGAATTTCTCGTACGCCAAGTAAATTTTGAATATCTGTTCCTGCCATTCACCTTGAGCTATTTCGCCAAACTGTAAGGGAGTTATCATTTGGCTTTTTGCTTCCGAGATTGCAGAGACAATGCCATTTGGCTTATATGAATCTGTTGATAAATTTAAATTTCCCAAGATTTCTTTTATAGCTTCTTTTGTATCTTGCTCATCGTAGATTAGAAAGTTTTTAGGGATATCAATTTTGTCTCCATTGATCCTTAAGACTTTGACGCAGAAAGAATGGAAAGTGCCCGAGAAAGTAGGTGTGGCTCCAACAAGTTTTGCGACTCTTTTTTTCATCTCATCAGCTGCTTTGTTGGTAAAAGTTAAAAGAAGAACGTTTTCTGGATTTACACCTTTTTCAGCTAAAACATATGCGACACGGTGGGTTAGTACCCTGGTTTTCCCGCTTCCTGCTCCAGCCAAAACCAAAAGATGACCGTTTTTGTAAGTCACTGCTTGCTTTTGTGCAGGATTAAGGTCTGATAGAATGGACATTGTTATCTGTTAATTCTAGCATGGACGAAACAAACCCTGTCCCCAAAAAACTGGATAAAAAAGTGATTGTCCTTTCCAGGCTGAAAAGAAAAATCCTAAAGCACATCTGGCTTGTAAGAGCAGGTTTAATTGTTCTAGTGTTTTTGGGATTCTATCTAATTTATCTATGCACCTCATTTTTATTGGGGAGGTTGGGGATTACTAATTACACCAGACTTATTAGTGATTTTATTTTTACCCCGAGCCAGAAGATTCAGACAACAGAGGGCAGAACCAACCTGCTTATTTTAGGTAAAGGAGGACAGGGACATGAAGCCCCAGACTTAACAGATACGGTTATTTTCGCCTCCATTTCACACCAAAACCCATTAATAACTTTGATTTCCTTGCCCAGAGATATTTGGATATCTGAACTTCGCGCCAAACTAAACAGCGCCTACTATTGGGGAAACCAGAAGCAGGCTGGAGGTGGACTGATTCTTGCCAAGTCCACGGTTGAGGAGATAGTTGGAGAACCCGTGCATTATGGTGTAGTTGTGGATTTTTCAGGATTTATGAGAATAATTGATGTTTTGGGAGGAATAGAAGTTTATGTTGAAAGAACTTTTGTAGATGAAAAATATCCTATTCCTGGGAAGGAGGATGATGATTGTGATGGAGATCCGGAGTATTCGTGCAGATATGAAACTATACGTTTTGAGAAAGGCAAACAAATAATGGATGGTGAAACTGCTCTGAAATTTGCCAGGTCAAGAAATGCCGAAGGGGATGAAGGAACGGATTTAGCCCGAACCATAAGGCAGCAAAAAATCCTTCTCACCATTCGTGAGGAAATTCTGGCTCCCAAGACTTTCCTCTCCCCGAAAAAGATGCTCGCTGTTTGGCAGGTTGTCCGCGAATCGACAGAGACAGATATTAATGCCTCGGCAGGTGCAATATTGGCCAGAAAGGCTCTTCAAGGTAGTAAGCAGATTAGTTCGCATGTTTTATCCGAAGATTTGTTAGTTAATCCCCCAATTCAGTCAAAGTATGACAATTTATACGTTTTTGTTCCTAGAAAAGAAAGTTGGCAAGAAGTTCGTGGGTGGATAAAAGAAATTTTGTCTAATAACTAACCCAACCGAACTTATTAATCCAAAGCACTCCCCATAAATTTACCAGTATTCCCATGAGAAGAAGAACCCAGTGGATTGATTTCGGTTTAGTTTTTACAACACCTTTTATTGTTAGAAAAATGAGAAACGGATAAAAGTCGACGGCAAAACGATAACCGAATTGAGCAAAACCTGTTCCTCCATGCACTCCTACGACGAGGAATATCAAAAATATAGAAAGCCAGGAAAGCTTAACGACCATTTCTTTTAAGGGAGCCTTTAAGGCAAAGATAAATGCGGGTGTCGTAATCCAGATAGCCATTCCTGCCCAAGATGGTTGAATATAGGGAAAATGGCTTAGGAATTTAGGACCCATTAAAAACGCAACCTTAAGATCTTCGAAAATGTATGAAAGGTGGACAATGCCCTTTGAGAACCACGGTTCGCTTAAGGTTCCTGGTATCAAAAAATATCCCTTGTTCCACGGAACACCAAAGCGGACGAAATTGTAGGTTGAATCAAAGGCGAGAAATATCAGAAAAGGAATGATAAATTTTAGATAACTTTTTTTGTTTAATAGATTTTTTCTTATCAGAAAAATATATAACGGCAAGGAAAGAATTGTGTGG
>JBAUDN010000034.1:0-2562 GCA_049678105.1 Microgenomates group bacterium | reverse complement strand
TGCCTATTGTTACTTTTCTCTTTGTGTTTTTTACTCGTTTGACCATCTGTTTCCATGCAGTTAAATTTTTCTTTTTTGGCCTTAATCCTAATTTCTTGATAATTTTTGATGTCAAAGACTGTTTATCTAAAATAAAAGGGATTTCATAAATACTTTTAACATCAGGGTTTGAAATAATGTCTTCAATAGATAATCCTGAAGCTAAGGCAATTTTTTCCTTGCGTTTTTTATCAACAGACCTTTCCGCACGAGCAATAATTAAATCGGGATGTAAACCCAGTGAGTTAAGTAAGGAAACAGATTGTTGAAGCGGTTTAGATTTAAGCTCACCGATGGAGGCAGGGACAGGTAGATAACCTACATGAATTAAACAAACATCTTTTGGATATTTTAGCTTTAGGCGGCGGACAGCCTCAAAGAACAATAAACCTTCATACTCACCTACGGTCCCTCCAAGTTCCACGATAACAATATCTACTTTGTGTTCCTTACCTGCTCGTTCCCATCTTTGAATAATTTCAGGAGGAATGTGATGATATGGCTGTACACATATTCCGTCGTATTCCAAGGCTCTTTCTTTATCTAAGACATATCGGTAGATCTGGCCATTGGTAAGATAGTTTACGCGGCTTAAGGTTTGATTTAAGAAACGCTCATAATGTCCTAAATCTTGGTCCGTTTCTAGACCATCGTGGGTGACAAAAACCTCACCGTGTTCCACGGGATTCATGGTTCCCGCATCAATGTTTAAATACATATCACACTTAACAGCTGTTGTTTTAATTCCGCGGGATTTGAGTAGAAGAGCTGTTGAGGCGGCAGTTACCCCTTTTCCTAAACCTGACAGTACGCCGCCGGAGATTATAATAAATTTCATTAATAACGGCCCTTTCCAAGATACCACAAATTGTCAAGGAGGTGTCAAGAGGAGTGCGCCCGGAGGGAGTCGAACCCCCACCTCATGGTCCGAAGCCACGCGCTCTATCCGTTAAGCCACGGGCGCCTGAATGTTTAGACTTTATACGTCTAAACCAGTAAAATTATACCGCAATTAAGCATTATTTTCAGCTTTTTTTAAACATGAGTGATATTTCAGAACAAATTCTATCAATAGAAAAGGAAATTAGAGAAACCCCTTATCACAAAGGAACAGAACATTATATTGGCAAACTTAGGGCAAAGATTGCAAGACTGAAAGAAAAACAATTAGAACAAGCACTAAAGAAAAAAGGTGGTGGGGGAGGGTATGCTGTAAAAAAACAGGGTGATGCAACAATTGTATTAGTAGGACCACCTTCTGCCGGGAAATCTACTTTGTTAAACAAACTCACAAATGCCAAATCAAAAATAGCTCCATATGAATTTACAACAGTTACTGTAATACCGGGAATGCTTGAATACAAAGATGCAAAAATTCAGATTTTAGATGTTCCCGGTTTAATAGAAGGGGCGGAAATTGGAAAAGGAAAAGGTAAGGAAGTTCTTTCAGTTGTAAGAGGAGCTGACTTGCTTGTGATAATAAGTGACATCCAAAGACCTAAAATAATTAAAAATATAAAACGTGCTTTGTATGATTCAGGGATCAGAATCAATACCCTACCCCCTGAAGTAAGAATAGAAAAGAAAGTAAAAGGAGGAACAATTATCCATTCAAATATCAAGCAGGATATTGATAAAGAAACGATAAAAGAAATTGCCAAAACATTTAGGATTGCAAACGCAGAAATCATAATTAAAGAAAAATTGACAATGGAAAGATTAATAGATGCTTTTTCAAGAAACAGAACATATCTCCCGACAATATATGTCATTAATAAATCAGACTTAAAACAAGATTTTGAAAAAACAGATTTAAAAAATGCAGATATTGTTATCAGCTCTAAAAAAGGAATTAATATAGAAAAGTTTAAAGAATTAATCTGGGAAAAATTAGAATTTGTACGAATTTATTTAGTTAAAGAAAAAGATAAGCCAAACAGAAACAATCCTATGGTAATGAAAAAAGATCAATCTTTATTAGATGTTGCCAGGAAAATAGGAGAAGAGTTTGCAGAAGAAAAAGAAAAAACAATTATTTGGGGACAAGGAGCAAAATATCCAGGACAAGAAATTTCTCTTTCAACAAAAGTTAAAGAAGGTATGATGGTGAGATTTGTTTAAAAGATTTTTTAACTTCAACAATTAACCATATTTTGATATAATTACTCTGCTTCTATCTATTCACGCCAGAGTGCTGGAATTGGTAGACAGGCACGGTTCAGAACCGTGTGCTCTTTTAGAGCGTGGGAGTTCAACTCTCCCCTCTGGCACTTGACAATACAAGCCGAGATGCTGGAATTGGTAGACAGGCTACGTTGAGGACGTAGTGTCCGTAAGGACGTGGGAGTTCGAGTCTCCCTCTCGGCACAAAAAAATATGGTCGCTTAGCTCAGCTGGTTAGAGCGTTCGGCTTACATCCGAAAGGTCGGGGGTTCGACTCCCTCAGCGACCACAGTAACAACCTGAGGCTGTCTGAAAAACATTTACTTTTTTTCAGGCAACTGTCATACTTCGTGTATGAAG
>JBAUDN010000033.1:0-4226 GCA_049678105.1 Microgenomates group bacterium | reverse complement strand
ATACGAGACAGGGATACCAAGAAACAAAAAAGAGTTGCAATCGACAAACTAATTGGCTTTCTGGAAAATGAATTAGCGGGGTAAAGATGAAGATAAAGAAATTTCTACCGCTTATTTTACTTCTATTAGGCCTGGCGGTTGTTGCCGGTGCCTATTTTTTTGTTATTAAAGGTAAAAAAGATGACACTGTAGTTGATGATGAAAGTTCTCTAATAGAAGTTTCTTTGACTGATAGGCCCATTGCTTCGTTGACTCCTTCTGACGATGGTCACTGGCTAAAATTAGCAATAGAAAAGCTGAAAATTGATGCGGAATCTCTTGATTATGAACTTCTTTATAAAGTTTCTGACGGCAGGACGCAAGGTGTACCGGGAACCATTAGCCTTGCTGGGCAAACGATGATTGAAAGAGATCTTCTTTTAGGATCAGAGTCTTCTGGAAAATTTAGATATGATGAAGGTGTTGAGGAGGGTACGCTTACTTTGCGCTTTAGAAATAAGAAGGGTAAGCTAATTGCTAAATTCTCTACCCAGTTTAGTTTGCTGTCAGGAACTTCAAAACTGGCTTCTACAGATGATAATTTTTCGGTTACTTTAACCAGAGTATCTAACGCTTTCTTTGTGGTAATGGAGACTTTTGGAGTGCCTGGAGACCCCCCGGGTGATTTAGCGGCAGGTCCGTATGGAGTATTTTCTTCTTCAGAGGCTGAGTTAGCAGGCGTAGCTAGTATTAGTTCAGGCACTTTATACGGGTGGACAGGTAAAAAATGGGTTGACCTGACTGATGGTGATACTTCGGCTCCTGGAATCTTCATAGGCATTAGTCAATAAAAGTCTCATTTTACTCCATATTTAGTGTTTTTTTTGTGGTTTGATTCCATATTGACACAGGTGTGAAAATATATCAAAATGGTGTAGAGTGGTGAAAAGTGGAACTGCCCAGGAGTTAATTTATGCTTATAGGTTCATATCTTGTCAGTTTAAGTGAAAAGCGGAGAGTTGCTGTACCTAAAAAATTTTTAGATAATCTCGGAGAAAAACCAGTTGTTGCCAAATGGTATGAGAATTGTCTTATTTTGGTCGGTAGTGAATTCTGGAATAAACTATTTTTCCGCCTAACGGGTGGGAAAAAAGCAATAAGCTATGGAGTGAGGGATATTGAAAGATTTATTTTAGGTTCAGCCTTTGAAATAGAACCGGATGAACAAGGGAGAATAGTAATACCAGACATGCTGGCACAATATGCAAAATTAGGAAGAGAGATAGTTTTTGTAGGACTTATAGACAAGGTTGAGATCTGGCCCAAAGAGATTTGGGACGAAAAGTCAGAGAGTCTAGCAAAAACTACGAAAGAATATATAGAAACTTTGGAGTGAAATGATAGAAAAACTTGCAGAGAGGAAAGATGGATGAGGTTAAATACCACGAATCAGTTATGGTTCGTGAAGTACTTGAAAATTTAGGATTAAAGAGAGCACCTTTAAAAAATCAAGTTCGCGTAATTGATGCAACGCTTGGAACAGGTGGACACAGCCTGGCGATCATTAAGATTGGAGGAAGGGTTTTAGGAATAGATTTGGATGAAGAGATACTTGAAATTGCCAAGAAGCGCTTGGAGAAGGCCTGCC
The DNA here is from genome assembly GCA_049678105.1 of Microgenomates group bacterium. Lineage (GTDB taxonomy): Bacteria > Patescibacteriota > Microgenomatia > UBA8517 > UBA8517 > JBAUDN01. The sequence continues at coordinate 2,599 of JBAUDN010000033.1, read as the reverse complement.
CTGCGCTCGAGAAAGATCGAGCGCCCTTCAAGTTAGTAAATGGCAACTTCAAAGATATAGATAAAATTGCAGAGGGAGCCGGGTTTAAGAAAGTTGATGGTGTGGTTTTTGATTTAGGGGTTAGCAATATTCACCTAAAATCATCAAGTCGTGGCTTTTCTTTTGAAAATGAGACGGCACCTCTTGATGCAAGACTTAATCCGAAATTACAGGCGGTAACTGCAGCGGATTTATTAAATAGTTTGCGTAAAGACCAATTGGAAAGTCTTTTCAATACAGTAATGACCAAAGGTAAATCCAAGAAATTGGCGATAGAAGTGGTTATTGCTAGGGGAGAAGAACTAATAAAGAACGTTGGCGATTTCTTAAAGATAATTAATAAAGCGAAAATAGCGGGTGGCAAACTGCATCCGGGAACTTTACCCTTTTTGGCCTTGCGTATTGCAGTTAATAGCGAGCTTGAGAACTTGAAAATCGCACTTCCGAAAGCTTTTGAGCTTTTGAAAAAAGGAGGAAGACTGGTTGTTATCAGTTTTCATTCAGGGGAGGACAAATTAGTTAAAAACTTTTTTAGGGATATGGAAAAGAAGGATTTGGGAAGCGTTTTAACTAAAAAGCCTTTGACTTCCACCTCGGTGGAAATAAACAGAAATCCCCGCGCAAGAAGTGCAAAGTTAAGGTGTTTGGAAAAGGTTATTTAAAATTATGAGAGAGAGACAAAGTAAGAAACAATTTAAAAGAAAAGTAATTGCAGGTTTTGAAGTGCCTGTGGTTTTGCTTCCAGTATTGGCTTTCTTTGTAATTGCCACCGTATTTTTCACCATAGAAGTTTCAACTTTGGGAGCAGGTCTTGCCTATCTCGAGCAAGAAGAAGCTAATCTGATTAAGGAAAAGCAGACTCTTTCAGGAGAATTAGTTGGTGCATCTTCTCTTAATGAAATTGGAGAGAAGGCAAAAGATTTGGGTTTTATCAAACCTTCAAATGTCATCTATATCAGCGAGAAAGAAGCTGTTGCCAAACTCCCGTGATAAACTTGGATCATGCGAATGCGCTTAAAACTGGTTGCCGCCTTCTTTTTAATTATCTTCGTAGCGCTTTCAATTAGACTTTTCTTCTGGCAGATTATGAGAGGGAAGGATTTGTCGTCTCAGGCAAGAGAGCAATATCAGGCGGGGAAAAACATTGTTGCCCCCCGCGGTAATATTTTGGTAAAGGATGGTACATGGCTTGTTGCCAAGGGTGAAGCTTGGTTGGTTTATGCGTCATTGCCGGATGTGAAGAGCGACTCCCGGATAATTGCGGACAAACTTGCGCCCTTTTTTGTTGAAGACCTTGAAGACCGCGAGGAGCTCTTAAGAGAGGTTGACAGAATAATTTCACTATTAACACGGAAGGAAACTGTTTGGGTACCGCTGAAACATAAGGTGTCAAATGAGATAAAGAAAAATATTGAGGCCCTGGCAATTGACGGTATAGGTTTTGAAAAGGAAGAGATTCGAGTTTATCCTGAGGCTTCAAGTGCAGCTCATCTTCTAGGATTTGTTGGCAAAAATTTGGAAGGAGAGGATGTTGGCTATTTTGGTCTTGAGGGGTACTATAACTCCCCTCTTTCAGGAAAGCACGGGTTTCTTACGAGAGAAAGAGATGCAAGAGGTTTGCCAATTGTAATAGGTGATTCAACTGAGGTTGCTGCAATTGCGGGTGTTGATCTGTTAACTCATATTGATAAGACTGTTCAGTTTATACTCGATGAGAAGCTTCTTGAAGGAATTGAGAAATATGGGGCAATAGGGGGGACGGCGATAGTTATGGATCCAAGAGATGGAGCAATTTTAGGTATGTCTTCCTATCCTTCGTATGATCCGGAAAGATATTCCGAGTTTGGGGATGAATATTTCAGAAATCCGGCAGTTTCCGATTCTTTTGAGCCAGGTTCTATTTTTAAAATATTGGTGATGGCGGCGGGGCTTGATTCGGAAGCAGTTGAACCTGATACAAAGTGTGAGATTTGCGATGGGCCTTTAAAGGTAGACAAATACTTTATTAAAACCTGGGACGATAAGTATTATCCTGACCAGACAATGCTTGATGTGATAGTTTATTCCAACAATGTTGGCATGGCCTATGTAGGTCAAAAGTTAGGAGCTGATACGCTCTATGATTACTTAGATGCTTTTGGTATAGGGGAAAGCACGGGGATTGATTTGCAGGGAGAAATTAGTCCAAAATTGCGTGAGAAAGGTAGCTGGAACATAGTTGATCTGGCGACTACTTCGTTTGGCCAGGGTGTTGTTGTAACCCCCATTCAAATGCTTCGTGCAGTGGCTGCAATTGCAAATGACGGTATTCTGGCCACGCCTCAGGTAGTTGATCGAATATTGGGGGAGAGTTGGGGAGAGGATATAGAGCCGGAAATTGGAGAAAGAGTTGTTACCAAAGAAACAGCCAATGAAATAACAGCAATGATGGTTGAAGCGGCAAAAAATGGAGAGGCCAAGTGGACCCACTTAAGAGGATTTAATGTAGCAGGAAAGACCGGAACGGCCCAAATTCCGATAGCAGGCCATTATGATGAAGAAAAAACAATAGCTTCATTTG
>JBAUDN010000032.1:0-2229 GCA_049678105.1 Microgenomates group bacterium | reverse complement strand
CCGGAGGGCGTGAGCCACCACAGATACCCGTAATCAGCAAAAGATACGTGTGTATTCGTCTGGAAACTTGTGGCTGCCGTGATCCAAGCGGGAGACAACACCTGTTGGCCGTCCCACAGCCCCTTATGCAGGTAGAGGTACCCCAGCTTCGCCATATCACGGGGCGTTAGGTACATATCACCCCAACCGTGGTTGTTCCCCTGTGAGTCGGAAGGCCAGGAAACATCAGATATGCCCAGAGGTTCAAAGAGATACTTTTGGGCAAAAGCAAGTGCACTCAATCCGGTGGTCTCTCGAAGGATCCCGGAGAGGAGATGCGGGTTGCTACTACAGTAGATGAACCGGGTGCCCGGTGCTTCTGCCATAGGCAGATCAAGCGTGAATTGGATCCAATCCGGATTTGCCATCATCTGAAACAAAGTGACCTCAGTCGGTCGGTTAATACACTTAAAGCCCGATCTCATGGTGAGAAGGTCTTCCACTGTTATTGCTTCCTTATTTACATCAAGGTTAGCCACGGTGCGTTCTGGGAAGAACTCCAGGATGGGTTGCTGCACACGTTCAATGTAGCCCTTGTCAATGGCGATCCCGAGTAGGGTCGCTGTGAAACTTTTGGTAACAGAGGCGAGATCGTGCATCATGCCCGGAGCAAAAGGATAGAAGTAGACATCTGCCACGATATGGCCATGACGTATAACCAGCAAACTATGCAGGTGATATTCTTCTCGGTACTCTTTTAGGAAATCCAGACCTTCTGCCAAAAGTTTTGAATCAATGCCCTGCTCTTCCGGGTTTGAGGTTTGCCAGCCTTCTGTAGGCCAGGTAGCACAAGTTCCGGTAATAGCCAGTGAAGCCATAAGAAAAATTAATACTAAAATTAAAATTCTGATCTTCATTGTTTTGCCTCCTTTTATTATTTTATTGAGCTGCTCTGTTTAGTATTTTTCGCCAACAAGCTGAAAAATAGATGAATAGCTACTTAAAATGTATTACAGTATTTAAACTTAGATAATATCCCGGATTATGCTTAACATCTGATTAGTTTCCCGATTCAAGGCAACTAAGAGTAAATCTGGAATACAACTATCAAAAGTATAAATATAATTCATTAAAACAAAAGGTCGAGGACAGACTCCCGAAAATTATTACTCATTTAAGTATTCCCTGATTACTTTAACAACTTCTTCGGGTTTTCCCAGGAACATATCATGTCCTGCTCCTTTAATAACTGCAAGCTCTGCAGTTGGGAAAGATTGCATATGTATAGATTGAATTTCTTCACCGATTATTTTATTGCACTCGCTGGCAATGAAAAGAACTTTTCTGTTGAAGTTTTCCACTCCTTTTGTGAAATGAAATTCTGGTCTCCCATTGGCATCAAGGCTTACGAATTCAGACTTTCCGGCTAAATTCTGAACACTTTGGTTCGCTAATGCGCTGCGGCGCCAATAAACTGATTCTCCCGTTGCATACTCGCCATTGCAATAATATTCTGTTTGTCTCGGTTTATTGCCAGCTGAAACTCCGGCGTGAGCGTAAATATAATCATCCCTGGCTTGTTCATCCGGACCATTTATATGAAGAATTTCAAACCAGGTTTTAATGCCTTGAAAATAATAATTTAAACCTTTATTGGAAACTTTGCTTGCAAAATAAGCCATATATTTCATAGCAGTTTCAGTGGTAAGAAATCCCGGTTCTGAAAGAACGGCATGGTCCACTTTTTCAGGATACTTACCAAGATATGGCGCCACAAGCATGGCTCCGAATGAATGTCCTACTAAATTGACTTTTTTCCCATGGCTATAGTGGTCTACAATCAAATTTAAGTCAGAGACCGTTAAATCAAAGGTTAGCTCTTCTGCATTTACCCTTGGTGAAAGCCCTGTGCCCCGTTGATCATAGAACACAACATAAAATTCATCAGATAACGCTTTCAAAGAAAGAAAAAGGCGATAATCATCCCCTGGACCACCGTGCACGAAAATGACCACCGGATTTTCAGGATTACCGAAGGTCTCTGCGTGAAATGTGACTCCGTCAATCGTAACATGGGGTATGGATGGGTCTTGTTCAACAGTTTGGGGAACAGATGCCCCCATGGTAAGAAGGTACCCTAATACAAAAATAACTAGGGGAATTGCAAATATGGTTAATAAAATCTTGGTAATTTTTCTAGACATAATAATCACCTCTTTTTTAATTATTTTAAAAGCAATAATATTTAAC
>JBAUDN010000031.1:0-5729 GCA_049678105.1 Microgenomates group bacterium | reverse complement strand
AATAATTTTAATAATAATTTTTTCTTTTCTCCTTATAAAGTCTGCCGACTTGGTAATTATTGCTTTAAGAAGAATAGGTAGGCAGACGAAAACCGGAGTTTTTGTGCTTTCGGCAATAATTTTAGCCTTAGGTACCTCGCTTCCGGAGTTCTTTGTGGCCATAACCTCGGCGATTGAAAAAGCGCCAGATCTTACTCTGGGGGTTGTCATCGGTTCAAATATAGCGAATATCTCTTTGGTTGCAGGACTGACAGCTTTTATTGTTGGAAAAGTGAATGTTCACGGAGATTTTTTGAAGCGGGATGTATTGATAGCTCTAGTTGCCGGGGTTTTACCCATATTATTAGTTTTGGATGGGGAGCTGGGGCGTGTTGATGGTCTGATTCTGTTAGCTGTTTATGGAGCATACGCCACAGGTTTTTTCAAAGGAAGGTTTCTACAGATTGCAGAAGAACATAAAAAAGAAAGATTTTTTTATCGTTTCCTGAGGCGTTTTAATCATATAAATAGTGCAAGAACACAAGAATTTGGCAGGCTTTTTACAGGAATTGCTCTCCTTTTGTTTTCTGCAAGTATGATAGTTAAGTTTTCCAGTCAACTGGCGATAATCGCAGGAATTCCGGTATTTATTATCGGGCTTATCCTTTTGGCGGCAGGCACCTCTTTGCCCGAGCTTGCATTTTCCCTGCGCTCCTTAGAAGATAGTCAACCCTCCATGTTTTTTGGCAACCTTTTAGGCTCGACCATTGCAAACTCGACCTTGGTAATAGGAGTGGCGGCGGTTATTTATCCAATCAAAATAGTTGCATCAAGCGAATACCTAATAGCGGCAATTACATTTTTATTAGTCTTTACGTCTTTTTGGTATTTCATACGAACAAAACACAGGCTGGACAGATGGGAAGCAGGTGTCCTTCTACTTCTTTATGTAATCTTTCTTATCGTGGAGTTTATTTGAAGGTTATTGCTTGATTGGCCCCTCATAGTATAATGTGTCCCCAAGACAAAGGAAGCTTGTAGTCTACGATGATAAAGGTAATAGCTGATTTGCATATTCACTCGCGTTTTGCCCGAGCGGTTTCTCCTCAAATGACGATTCCCATTATTTCTTCTTGGGCAAAGAAAAAAGAGATAAATCTGGTGGCGACAGGAGACTGGACACACCCGATTTGGTTTAGAGAACTCAAGGCGAGACTGGTTGAGGCAGGGGAAGGTGTCTATAAGGAGAAAGGAGCTCCGCATGATTCTCCATTATTTCTGCTTTCAACGGAAGTTAGCTCTATATATTTTCAGGGCGGAAAAACAAGAAGAATTCATACTTTAATTTTCGCTCCAAATTTTGAAATCGTAGAAAAAATAAACAAAGAGTTAATAGAAAAAGGGATTAACTTAATGAGTGATGGAAGGCCAATTGTGAGCCTCTCAGCCCAGGCTATTGCAGAGATTGTTTTAGGTCTTGATGAAAGGTGTCTTGTTATTCCTGCCCATGCATGGACCCCATGGTTCAGCCTATACGGCTCTAAATCAGGTTTTGACTCACTGGAGGAATGTTTCGGTGATTTAGCTCCCTATATTTATGCGGTGGAAACCGGTCTTTCAAGTGATCCTGCCATGAATTGGAGGATTAATGAGCTAACGGATAGAGCAATTGTTTCATTTTCCGATGCCCACTCGCCGCAAAAACTGGGAAGAGAATCAACCATCTTTGAGCTTGGGGAATTAAATTATGAAAATATAAGGCAGGCAATAATTGGCAACTCCTCTCAGAGAATTGCCCATACAATTGAGTTTTATCCAGAGGAAGGCAAGTATCACTACACAGGTCATAGGAAGTGCAAGATTATTTATTCTCCCAAAGAGGCTAGAAAGAGAGGTACGACCTGCCCTGTTTGTGGAAAGCTTTTGACGGTTGGGGTAATGAGTAGAGTAGAGAGCTTGGCCGCATTTGATGTTGAAACAGAAAGTGAGACAGATAAGTATGGAGTTCGTTGGATCAAAGATAGGGATGGAAAAAGACCTGGTTATGTAATGCTTGTCCCGCTTCTTGAAATATTATCCGAGGCACTCGCAGTAGGTGTTAATAGTCAAAAAGTATTGACTGTTTATGAGCAGCTTATTCATTCCTTGGGAGGTGAGTTTAAAATTCTACTTAAAACAAACCTGACTGACATTGAAAGGGTTGCCGGAAGCAAGGTGGCTGAAGGTATCTCTAAGGTAAGATCAGGAGATATTGTAATTAAGCCGGGCTATGATGGAGTATTTGGTAAGGTGGCTATATGGAAAAAGGGAGAACCAATTGAAGGTGAGGTTCGGGTTGACCAAGAAATGCTTTTTTGATTCCAATGTCCTTGACTTCCATATCGCGTTTTGAAATCATGTAATTGGAACTGCCCGCCTACGCATGAGGCCTGGGCGGAGCAAAGGGGGTGATAAGTATGGCAGCAAAAATAGGGTCCGGTTTAAACAAAAATACCGCAGGGGCACTTTCTTATGTATTGGGTCCTATCTCAGGTGTCATCTTCTTGATTATTGAGAAGGACCCATACGTTCGTTTTCATGCAATGCAGTCTATAGTGGTCTTTATTGGGCTTTTTGTTTTACAGTGGATTTTAGGGTTTACAATTATTCTTCTGCCTTTAGTGCCGTTAATTGGTATTGTTTCGTTTGTTCTTTGGCTCCTTTTGATATATAAGGCTTGGCAGGGAGAGAAGTGGGAAGTCCCTTTATTGGGAAAATTTGCAAAACAATTGGCTGAAAAGGCGTGAGATGAATTCCCAAGAGAAAATGATCCGGGAGATAAAGACAAGATATGGTCTTGATTCCCCCAGAGTGTTTTCTGCCATGCTTCAGGTTTCTAGAGAAAAATTTGCTCCAAGGAAGTATCTCCATTTAGCTTGTGAAGATAGACCTATTCCAATAGGACACGGTCAAACAATATCTCAGCCTTATACCGTTGCCTTTATGACCCACCTTTTAGAACTTAAAGGGAATGAGAAAGTTCTTGAGATAGGAACGGGTTCTGGGTATCAGGCAGCTGTTTTATCCTATTTAGCAAAAGATGTTTATACAATTGAAATAATTGAAGATTTGGCAAATAAGGCAAAAAAGAGATTAAAGAGGCTGGGATTTAAAAATGTCCATGTAAGGGTGGGGCCGGGGGAGAAAGGGTGGCCAGAAAAAGCATTGTTTGACACAATATTGGTGACAGCAGGAATAGGGCGGGAAGTGCCCGAGGCTCTATTTGATCAATTGAAAACAGAGGGAACACTGGTGGCACCCGTTGGTAGGGGGCATGGCAAGATTATGACCAAGTTTACAAAGAAAAAAGCTGATAGGATTATTAAGGAAGAGCACGGTATATTCCACTTCGTTCCCTTCGTAAAGAAGTAAAGTGTTAAAATTAATCCAATGGAGCTCGTGATAGGTCTTGGAAATCCGGGAGAAAAGTATAAAAACAATCGCCACAATGTGGGACATATGGTGGTTGAGGCGCTTCTTAAAAAGAATTTACCCAAAAATGTAGTTGTCAGAAAGACAGATGTTTTTATGAATGAGTCGGGTAAAAGTATGAAGAAATTAATTAACCAATACAAGATAGGAATGGCTGATTTATGGGTAATTCATGATGATTTAGATATTGCTTTGGGACAGTATAAAATTCAAAAAGGAAAAGGACCTAAACTTCATAAAGGAATTGATTCTATAGAAAAAGAAACCGGGAAAGATGATTTTTGGAGGGTAAGGGTTGGGGTAGAAAATCGACCAAAAGATAACAGGATTCCCGGTGAGCAATATGTTTTACAGGATTTTCTAGATGAGGAATTAGATCTTCTAAATGGAACAGTTGAAACAATTATTAAAGAGTTAATATTGAGGATTAAGGAATGACAAACACAAGGGATAAATCAAAAGATTTTTCAGCAATCGGGGATATTTTGAAAAAATTTGAGGTTGATGAGGATAAATATATATCTTATGAATTTCAAAAATATGGTTATGAACTGGCCAAAGAGCTGGGAGACTTAAAGCACAAAGCTCTTTATATTAAATTGGCGAAAGAAGCACCCCGTGGACTTTTGGAAGCCGCTAAAAATTTTGTTAAAGATGCCACCAATGTTAAAAGCAGCCCCCGTTTATTTATGTGGAAGCTAAAACAGCTCAAGGAAGAAGCTAGGGCAAAAAAGAAAAAATGAACACTCCCAGCTTAAACGGAAATTGGATTGATTTATTAATAGTTGTCATACTTTTATTCTTTGTTGTTGAGGGAGTACGTCATGGGTTTTGGGTAATACTTGCCGATTTTCTTTCTTTTTTAGGCTCTTTACTGATATCTCTTCGTGTCTATCAATTCACTGCTGGCTTGTTGCGTGCTAATTTTTCCCTTTCTCCTTCGGTTTCAAATGCCCTAGGTTTTCTGGTAACAGCAATAATTGCAGAGGTATTATTGGGTTTTTTGTTTGGGCATGCGATTACCAGGCTTCCCAAAAAGTTCTGGAAAGGCAAATGGCAAAAAACATTAGCAATTCTGCCTGCTCTGGGTGAGGGCTTGGTTTTGGTTGCCTTTATTTTAACGCTTATTTTGGGTCTTCCGATTTCTCCCAAAATAAAAAGTGATGTTTCCGAGTCAAAAATAGGTGATCATATTCTCAGGCAAACCTCGGGAGTTGAGAGCAAGATAAACGAAATTTTTGGAGGGGTAGTTGAGGACTCTTTGACTTATCTCACTATTAAGCCGGGGAGCAGAGAAAGAATTGTCCTTGAAGTTAAAACGCAGGAATTAGTAGCTGATAAAATAGCCGAGGCCGAAATGTTTAGATTCCTTAATCAAGAAAGAGAGAAGATAGGATTGACAAAGCTCGTTTGGGAGCCCGAAATAGTTCCTGTTGCAAGAGCTCATGCTACCGATATGTGGGAAAGGCGTTATTTTGGTCACGTTTCTCCGGAAGGGGAGGATGTTGGCGACAGACTTGATAAAGCTGGAGTAAACTACGGTTTTGCAGGAGAAAATTTGGCTCTTGCTCCAACTATTTCAACTGCCCACATAGGTCTCATGAATTCAGAGGGTCATCGTGCAAATATCCTAGAATCAAAGTTTAAAAAAGTGGGAGTTGGAGTGATAGACAATGGCGTATATGGCAAGATGTTTGTGCAGGTGTTCACCAATTGATTAAGGAGAAATACTTGCCTTTGCTATAATACTGCCATAATCATAATGGTTGCTGAATCGATTAAGGAAATTTTTAATGAGATTGAAGATGAGGAGAGGGCTTTAAATCGCAAGTTGAGGCAAGAGCCTTTAACAAGGGAGTTTTTACAAAATCTTTTTTCGAACTCTCTATTTATTAGCGCTCTAAATCAGGCACGGAAAAGGCTTTTATCTGAACATGCTGAGCACAGTATAATTGTCTACAAAAGAGTTGGTTCCAAAAACTTCAGGTTTGTTGAAAGGTGGGGACTGGCTAGAGCAGAGCTTGATGACATAGGTTTCAGGGAAGATCCGAGTGCTCATGTTTCCACGGGTGATAAGAGCGAAGAGTTGCAACAGGCGAGAATTGACCCCGAGAAGTTTGTTAGAATTGGAAATTTCCACACCCACCCTGCTGGTATTAATTGGTTCTCGCCTCACGATATGGAGGAGTATGATAATTACGCTTTAGGTCTCAGAGGAAGCAGTCATGTAATAATACCTTTTGCGTATGAGATGTTTGAGATGCTGGGGAGCATACCTT
>JBAUDN010000030.1:0-5554 GCA_049678105.1 Microgenomates group bacterium | reverse complement strand
TGATGAGGCAGCTTTGGGTTACAATGCTTATTCAATACTCAAAACCGGGAGAGATGAATATGGACAATTATTTCCGATTATTTTTAAATCATTCGGAGATTACAAGCCTGGACTTTATATTTATTTAACCGTTCCTTCTGTTGCAATTTTTGGACTTAATGAATTTGCGGTAAGATTTCCAGGTGCACTTGCCGGAATCATGGCTGTATGGCTTATCTATCTTATTGTTCGTTTATTATTCACTGAGAATAAACAACTTGCTACGATATCTGCCTTCATCATGGCTGTTACTCCATGGTCTATCCATTTCTCAAGAGGGGCGTGGGAAGTGAATGTTTCTTTAACTCTTACCCTTGCTGGTATTTACTTCTTTTTAAAATCTTTACAAAAACCTAAATTTTTGATTCTTTCTGCTTTGTCTTTTTCTTTGACGCTGCTTACTTATCATGGAGCCAAATTATCAACAGGAATTGTCCTCCTGATTTTGCTATTGCTTTATTGGAAGAAAATAATTCGTATTAAAAAAAGAATCCTAGTTTTGTCGATTGCTGCCGGTTTATTAATTTCTTTACCAACAGTTCTTAGTTTTTTTAGAGGTCAAACAGGGAGGCTTACAGTATACAGCCTTTTTTCCTATTCGCGACCAAAGGAATACGTAGAAATCTTTTTAGATCCAGGAGAAAAGAGAATAGGAGATTTTAATTATTATCTTTTTCATTCTGAAGCTCTAAATTACACACGAGTGGTTATAAATCACTGGTTCAATCATTTTAGTGGCAGATTTTTGTTCTTCGAAGGCGATTGGTCTAATCCGCGTCATTCAGCTCCATATCAAGGGATGCTTCTTCTATCTGATTTAATTTTATTGATTTGTGGGTTTGTTGTTTTAGTAAAAAAAGGATTGAAGAGAGAGACAGCATTCATTTGGCTTTGGCTTATTTTGGCGCCTCTTCCTGCAATTTTGTCTCGTGATCAGGTTCATGCAATAAGAGCAATGAATACGGTTATTCCAATAATCATTATTTTGTCATTCGGCTTAGACAATATTTTAAGAAGAAGTAAATTAATTAAATACGGGTTTTCCTTAATTTTCTTTTTGAGCTTCGTGTATTATCTTGACGCCTATTTTGTTCATATTCCAAAACATAACGGAGAAGATTGGTATTATGGGTATGAACAGGCTGTAGAATACATTACTCCTATTCAAGATAAGTACGAAAAAATTATTTTTCTACAATCGTACAACCAGCCCTATATTTTTTTCCTTTTCTATCAAAAATACGACCCATTAAAATACCAGCCCAAAGCACATCTTGTAGATGAAGGACTTGATGTAGGACTAGTTGATAAGCTAGACAATATCAAATTTGAAGAGTTTAGCTGGCCTTATGCAACAGGACAGAAAGGCACGTTAGTCATAGGAGACAACATTTCCATTCCAGAATATTATGGAGAGGCTAACTACACTCTATTAAAAGAAATTAGGTATCCAGATAATTACAAAATTGCATTTAGAATTGTTGAGGTAAAATGAAAAAAATAATATTAATTTCAATACTTGTACTGGCAGCCTTTTTGCGGCTTTACAACCTTGGGAATTTTCCAGCAATGAACGCGGATGAAGCTGCCATAGGCTATAATGCATACTCTTTACTTCTGACAGGCAAAGACGAACATGGCAACAGTTGGCCCGTACATTTTCAATCTTTTAATGATTATAAGCCAGGTTTGTACTTTTATGTTGTTTGTCCCTTTGTTAGATTATTGGGTTTAAATGTATGGGCCGTACGCTTACCCTCCGCACTTTTTGGAGTTTTTACAGTGCTTCTTGTTTATTTGCTCGTAAAAGAATTGTTTAAAGACGAAGTATTCGCGTTGACTTCAAGTTTCTTTCTGAGCATCTCTCCGTGGCATATTCATTTTTCCAGAGGGGGCTGGGAAGTAAATACAGCAACATTTTTAATTACATTGGGTCTTTGGTTATTTATAAAATCTGTTAAAAAACCAAAGTTCCTGATTCTTTCTTCATTGTTTTTCGTTCTTTCTCTTTATACATATCACGCGTCACGCATTATTGTTCCTCTTCTTGTAATTGGGCTAATGCTGATTTACAGAAAGAAAGTATTAAGAAATATCAAAAGCGTGGTGGCAGCAGGACTTGTTGGCCTAGTGTTACTTTTACCATTAATAAAAGACTTTACCGGGTCGGCGGTTACATCGAGGGTTGCCGGAGTGGGTCTTTTTGCTGACCCAGGACCACTTGATCGAATTAACGAGCTTCGAGGAGAACATTCTAATTTTCAGTCGTTGCCCACAAGAATACTCCACAACAAAGCAGTTAGTTATAGTATGGCATTTGTGGAGAATTGGTCCAAACATTATTCGGGAGAGTTTTTATTCCTCTCGGGAGATGAAATACAAAGAAACAGGGTTCCGGAAACAGGGCAGATGTATCTATTCGACATAATTTTTGTTCTTGCAGGTTTTGTTTATATTGCAAAAAAACCAAAAAGGTGGTCGCCAATTCTACTCTGGTTAATTATTGCTCCTTTTGCTGCTGCCCTAACTTTTCAATCTCCTCACGCACTACGGGCACAAAACATGACAATTCCTCTTGTGGTTATTTCAGCTTATGGATTAATATCTCTTTCTAAGTGGTTGCATAAAATTGTTCCAAAAAAGCTTTTGCTTGATTCAATATTTTTACTATTCGTACTTATTATTTCATGGCAATTTGCCCGGTATATGGATATGTATTGGGGACATATGGCCTCTAAGTATCCATTTTCTTCTCAATATGGAGTTAAGGAGTTGGTATCTTATGTTGAAGAAAGACAAAGCGATTATGAAAAAATATTTGTAACAAATGATTATGACCAGCCTTATATTCTTTTCCTTTTTTATCTAGAATATCCACCTGCAAAGTTTCAATCAAACCACAGTCTAACAGAAAGAGATATTTTTCATTTTTCAACAGTTGATCACTTTGATAAATATTATTTTATTGATATCAATTACAATGAATTAATTACTAATAACCCGAATAGTCTGATAATAGGGACAAAAGAAGATATCCCAGAAGATGAAACAGGGGTAGATGAAATTTATGGAAGTAATGGCTATTTATATTTTAAAGCAATGAAAAACTAAATATGAAAATTGGAATAATTGGGGCGGGATATACAGGACTAACAGCAGGACTTCGCTTGGCCAAAGAAGGACATGATGTAGTTATATTTGAGGCCGATGAAAAAGTAGGTGGATTAGCTGGCGGTTTCAAAGAAAAAGGTTGGGAGTGGCCTCTGGATTATCATTATCATCATTGGTTTACCGGAGATAAAGCAATTAAGAATTTGGCAAAGGAAATAGGCAATAAAATATTTTTTCTTAGACCAAAAACATCAACCCTTTACGATGGAAAGATTTTCCAAATCGATTCACCTCTTAGTTTATTAAAGTTTCCCCATATTTCGTTTTTTGATAGATTCATAACAGGATTAGTTGTTGCGTATTTAAGAATAAATCCTAGGTGGAAACCGTTTGAAAAAATTACATCAAAAGAGTTTTTGATAAAGTCAATGGGAAAGAAGTCTTGGGAAGTTTTGTGGAAGCCATTGTTTGTTAGCAAGTTTGGAAAGTACGCAGATAAAATTCCAGCTTCGTGGTTTTGGGCAAGGATAAGAAAAAGGACACCATCTTTAGGATATCCAACAGGTGGATTTCAGGTATTTGCAGAGGATATTCAGAAGTTAATACAAAAACATAATGGAAAAATAATTTGTAATACTGAAATTAAGGAAATCGGTCGAATTAAAAATAAAATAGCTGTAAATACTTCTAAGAAACAATATAAATTTGACAAGGCGATTTGTACTCTGCCAGCCTCTACCTTCATTAAAATAACTAAAGGTTTGCAAGAATCTTATATTAATAGTTTAAAGTCACTATTGGGAATAGGTGCTGTTACTTTGGTTCTTTCATTGAAGCACAAGTTTTTTGAAGATGAGACTTATTGGTTAAATGTTAATGATAAGGATAATCCCTTTCTTGCTTTAATAGAGCATACCAACTTTATTGATAAAAAGTATTACAATAATGAACACCTTGTTTATATTGGAAATTATCTGGAGACTACTCATAAGCTGTTTAATTTATCAAAGGAGGAGTTATTGAAAGTATATGAAAAGTATTTAAAAAAGATAAATCCAAAGTTTGATGAATCTTGGCTAATAAATTCCTATCTTTTTAAATCTACATTTGCTCAGCCAATTTTTCCATTAAATTACTCAAGACAGATTCCAGACTTAAGAACCCCAATCGATGGTTTATATCTGGCAAACATGCAGCAGATTTATCCATGGGACAGGGGGACGAATTTTGCAGTTGAATTAGGGGAAAATGTGGCCGATCTGGTAATAAAATCAGTTTGATATGTCAAAACCAAAACTATCTGTGGTATTAGCAACTAAAAATGAGGGAAAGAACATTGGTCCCTGTTTAGAATCAATCAAAACTATTTCTGATGAAATTATTATTTTTGATGAGGAGTCTAGTGATAGGACTTGCGAAATAGCACTAAAATATGGCGCAAAAGTATTTAGTGTAAAGCACGAAGCAATATTTCATAAGACTAAACAGAAAGCGCTTGAAGCTGCAACTTATAACTGGATACTTCAGCTTGATGCAGATGAAATAGTAAGTAAAGATTTAGCTAGGGAAATAAAAAAGGTTATTAAGATGTCCGATAAGGAAATTGCTGAATATCAAAAATCATTTCCAGCAAAAAAAAGAAAGCTTTTTGAGAAACATAAAAGGCTGTTGGAAGAAAGGGATGGTCCAATCGGTAAAGAAAGCGAACCTTACGAAGGATTTTTTGTTCCAAGGTTGAATTTCTTTTTAGGGAAATACTTACGCTACGGAGGAGTTTATCCTGATGGTGTAATAAGACTTATTAAAAAGGGAAAGGCCCATTTCCCCGCAAAAAGCGTGCATGAGCAAATAGTTGTAGAGGGAAAAGTTGGTTGGCTACAAAATGATCTAATACATATGGCTGATCCAACATTCAAAAGATATTTGGAGAGAAATAGCCGTTATATAGACTTAATTGCGGACGAACTAAAGAGAGATAGGGTGGGGAAAAATCCAATAAAATTCATTGAATACTATTTTGTTAAGCCAATCTGGTGGTTTTTCTTAACGCAGATTAGGCATAAAGGGATAGTGGATGGTTTTCAAGGGATTGTTTTTTCTTTCTTTTCGGCTTTAAGGTTCCCTAGAGCTTTTTTTAGGTATCTAACAAAAAGATGATTAGAGTTGCCATTGATTCAGGTCCATTGACAGGAGGACACGCTGTAAGGGGCGTAGGCACGTACACGGCCACACTTATTAAGTACCTTAGGAAGATAAAAGGCTTAAAAGTTGAAACAGTGGATTTTAAAAAAGCTAAACTTTCAAAATACGATATTGCCCACTATCCCTATTTTCATCCCTTCTTTCTTACTCTTCCTTTTTTCAAGAAAACTAAAAGCATTGTAACAATTCATGATCTTATCCC
>JBAUDN010000029.1:0-2007 GCA_049678105.1 Microgenomates group bacterium | reverse complement strand
CTCCTTATCTTTGCCAATATTATACTCTTGCCCTTTTTTGCCTGGAGAGTTTGGATTAATCAGTATCCGGCCGGCATTCCAGGATGGAAGTGGATGTTTAACGGCGACGGGATACGCTTCAGGCCGGCATTCTGGAGATGGATTTTTGTAGAAAGGTTAGGAATTCTTATTCTCGGCGTTTGGGGATTGATACCTTTTATTTTCGGTTTCTTGAAGATTGACAAGAAAAACTACTTTAATCATTTTTTCCTGCTGGGAATGTTTTTATATATAGTAGTTTTTGCTACGGCAAACGTACGCCATGATTATTATCAAACAATAATTATTCCCGCAGTTTCTCTCGTCTTTGCTCAGGGAATAGTTGAAATCTGGAATACTAAAAAACAGAGAATCCTTACCCGATCGCTTCTGATTTTTTCAGTAATTATGATGTTCAATTCAACCGCTTACCGGATAAGAGAGTTTTACAAAATAAATCACCCGGAGATTATGGAAGCAGGCCAAGCAGTTGATAATCTTATTCCCAAGG
Source organism: Microgenomates group bacterium (assembly GCA_049678105.1). GTDB lineage: Bacteria > Patescibacteriota > Microgenomatia > UBA8517 > UBA8517 > JBAUDN01. Next base: position 1,478 of record JBAUDN010000029.1, on the reverse strand, counting down.
ACGCATTGGTAATTGCTCCTTATAACGGTGATACTGCCTTTCTTTATCAAACTAAGCGTTGGGGCTGGCCGGTTATAGACACGTCTTTAGACACTCTCATTAAACGGGGAGCTGACTATTACGTGTCTGTTAATCTTGTTGATACGGATACCAAAATGGTTGAGTCAAGGTTTGAAACTGTAGAAAAAACCGGTAACTATATTTTAATTGATCTACATCAACCTAAGAGTCAATGAGAAAGAAACTCAAAGTACTAATGCTGGTTCCTTTTCTCCCCAACACCTCAACCTCTGGTGGGCAAACAAGATGGTACAACATTATTAAATATCTTGCCAAAGACCATGAAATTACACTTTTTTCTCTAATTAAGGATGATTCTGAAAAAAAGTTTATACCAGAACTAAAAAAGTACTGCAAGAAAGTTCTTGTGTTTAAGCGCTCAAAATCTCCTTGGGCTTTTAGAAATCTATTCCTGACTGCTTTGACATGGTATCCGTTATTGGTTATTCGCAATTTTTCTTTAGCAGAAGGAAGGGCGTTGAAAGAGGAATTGTCAAAAGGGAAATATGACCTGATTCATGCCGAGACTTTTTATGTCATGCCCCATCTTCCCAAAACCGATGTTCCAACAATTCTTGTTGAGCAGACGATTGAATATTTGGTTTACAAACATTATGTGGATCATGAAGCCCCTTTGCTTTTGAGGTGGTTGTTTATGATTGATGTAGTCAAGCTTAAATTTTGGGAGAAGTTTTATTGGAAGAAGGCGGACAAGCTTGTTGCTGTATCGGATGAAGATAGGAAGGTTATGCAGTCACTCCTTCCAGGGGTGAAAGTTGACATTATCCCGAATGGAGTTGACGCAAATTATTTTGTTGCAAAAAAAGTTCCCAAGAAATCACCCCCGAGAGTATTATATGGTGTAACCAATTTTGAGTGGCTGCAAAACGTAGAGGCAGTTAATGTATTGATAGACGAAGTTTGGCCGATAATTAGGAAAGAGATGGCGGAAGTGAAACTGTGGCTTGTTGGCAGGATGATACCCGCTCGTCTTACGAAATTGGCACAAGAAAGAGAAGATATTGAAATTACAGAATCAATTCCGGATGCACGCGATGCTTATTGTGCGGCAAACATTATGGTTACTCCAATAAGAGGCTCAGGTGGAACAAGATTAAAAATATTAGAAGCTATGGCGGCGGGGTTACCTGTTGTATCAACGAGTATTGGTGTTGCAGGTCTTAACTTAAAGCAGGAAAAGCAGGCTTTAATAAGCGATACGCCTAAGGGTTTAGCTAAGAAGGCGATAAAGCTATTGAAAAATCCGAAACTGGCTGAAAAGATTGGTGTTGCCGGACAGAAATTCGTTAGAGAAAACTATGATTGGAAATCAATAGTAAAACTTCACAAGGGGATATATAATGGTGTCTTGAAAAAATAAGAGTTTTGAAAGTATGAAAGTTTTAATTGATGCCAGG
>JBAUDN010000028.1:0-1914 GCA_049678105.1 Microgenomates group bacterium | reverse complement strand
TTTTCAAGTTCAGATTGTGGAACTTCCTCTAAATCAATCCCTGCCTCTTTTAACCACTGGACAGTTTTTTTCATTACCACATCTCTAGAAACACCTTCGGCAGTAAAAATTTGTATTACTGATGGATTTTGCCCGGAAATAATACACGCGGAGGCATCAAGGTCCTCAAAAACTCTTCTTAATCCAGATGGTAAAAGGTCTGTAAACTCAATGATACATCTATCTTTGAAATTAGATGTCATTGCTAAACTAATTTTCTTCTGCTGCAATAAGTCAGGAGTCATTTTCCACGGCGCTTCCGGGCACATCTTTATTGACTCTTTTTCAACCATATTAAATATTCAGCGTGATGCGATTATATTCTTATTCTTATAGGAGAAGCAAACATGAAGACAATTAAAGATTATCTTTCTTCCATCACCTTGGACATCATGAATTCTAGAAGATCACTTCTTGAGATAAGATAGACACCGTACTTTCCAGCAAGCTTTTCTGCACGAAGCTTTCTCTCCCTAATCCAACGACGAATTGTATCGGGATGTTTTTTAAGATATTTGGCAGTTTCTTTAACTGTCAGATAATCTTTCACAAATAAAGTATATCATACTATATCGCTAAAGTCTTTATGTTGCTTACTGGCATCCAGCCTTGATAAGTGGTAAAATATTCAAACTTGGCCCCATCGTCTAGTGGACTAGGACACGGGCTTTTCAGGCCTGGAACCGGGGTTCGAATCCCCGTGGGGTCACACTAGGGCCCGTAGCTCAGTGGTAGAGCAACAGCCTTTTAAGCTGATGGTCGAAGGTTCGAATCCTTCCGGGCTCACATTTCAACAAGCTCAATGCGGAGTGGTGTAATGGTAGCACGCCAGGTTTTGGCCCTGGAAATTGGGGTTCGAATCCCTGCTCCGCAGCTAAATAAAAATGAATAGTTTTAATAGTAAAAAAAAGGATGTTGTTTATAAACACAAGAGGATTGTTAGAGTAATTTGTCATTTTATTAACAAGGGTCGGACCGTAGGTACTGGTTTTCTAATAAATAAAGGCAAGAACATCTTAACTTGTTGGCATGTAGTTTGTGGAACAGATTTAAAAGATGTTCTTAAGAGCGAGTTGTTTTCAAAGTTACCAAAACAACCAAAAGCAGAAAAAATAGATACTTATTATCGTAAACTTGCAAGAGAAATCGAAGTAGAATTATACGATGGAACGAAAATCGCGGCGGAGCTTGACTCCTATGATTATTTTTATGATTTAGCCATACTAAAAGTCGTTTCTACGAAAGGCAATTTACCTCATTTTGAAATTGAAACAAAAAATACCCTGGATTATACAGATGAAATATGCTTTCCGGGTTATCCGGCCAGTCTCGGGTATGATTTTTCTGCTTCACCATTTTCGGTCAATTTTGGCACTGTTTCATCTTTTCCGGTAACAGAAATATCCGGTGGAAAGTTTAGGATGGTTCAGCTTACGGGTATTTGTATCGGTGGTAATAGTGGTGCCCCAATATTTAAAAAACAAAGTAATAAAGTTATTGCTATTTTGAATGGCTATGAATGGAGGGGTCTTGACAATATTGCAGTATTTAAAAATGGTTCTTTTTCAGAAACAAGAAACCTTCATATTCCAATTAATATTTCCTATGCGACTGAGTTTAACTTTTTGTCCAAGAAATCACAAATATTTAAAGATTTATTGAAAGTTATGGGATCGTAGGGGTCTAGACCTGGATGCCCAGCAAAATTTGATAGGCTTTTAGAAGGTGTGCTTCCATCTTTAGTATATGAAAGAAAACGAAAATAATTGTGAAGAAAATTGTGTTTTTTTCAAAGCTTTACTGCCCAATTATAAAGATTTTAACAGAAAGGCTAGAGAAGCAACTGAGAAAGGCGAGGAGTTCCCTGGTTCAGCG
>JBAUDN010000027.1:0-9931 GCA_049678105.1 Microgenomates group bacterium | reverse complement strand
TAAGGAGGTTGCGCAGTCTTCAAAGCTAGAAATTTGGGTACAAAGTATTGATCCGGAAATATATGGAGCACATACAGGGGCGGTACTGCCCGAAGCGGTTTTGGAAGATGGAGCCTCGGGGACTTTTCTTAATCATTCAGAAATAAAATTTATAAACTTTGACAAGCTGTCCTTTGCCGCTAAAAGGGCAAAGGAAATTGACCTAAAGACCTTAATTTTTGCATCCGACTTAACAGAGTTAAAAAAAATATTAGCCTTAAAACCTACCTATGTGGCTTATGAACCACTGGACCTCATCGGTAGTAAAACAACCTCTGTTGCCCGAGCAAAGCCTGAAGTTGTAGCCAAAGCTGTTGAGATCTCAAGAAAAGTGAGAACACCACTTGTAGTTGGTGCTGGTGTTAGCTCTCGGGAAGACGTAAAAAGAAGTATAGAGCTTGGGGCAGTGGGTGTTGCCGTAGCCAGCGATGTAGTTGAGGCAAAAGATCCCAAAAAAGAGCTGTTAGACTTAACAGAAGGATTTAAATAATAAACAAAGCTTGTAATTTACAATTATGAAAGTTTATATTGGCGCGGATCATCGCGGTTTTAAATTAAAAGAAAAAATTAAAAGGTGGCTGGAGGATTGGGAGTATGATTTTGAGGACATGGGAGCATATAAATTGGATCCGAAGGATGATTACACACTTTACGTAGAGAGAGTAGGACCAATTGTTAGCAAAGAAAAAGGGATGCGTGGTGTTTTACTTTGCGGTTCTGGCGTTGGAGTTGAAGTAATGGCTAACAAGTTTGACGGTGTGCGGGCATCAATTGGCAAATCAGCCAAGCAGGTGAAAGCGGGAAGAAATGATGACAATATGAATATTTTGGTGATTGCGGCTGATTACACAAAAGACGATGAAGCTAAAGAAATGCTTAAAGTGTTTTTAGAAACAGAATTTGCGGGGAAGGCGCGGTTCAAAAAAAGACTTCAGGAGATAGAAAAAATAGAAGCAAATAATTAAATGAAACTTCCTAGATTGGAAGACTTAAATGTTTTGGGCAAAAAGGTCTTAGTGCGGGCCGATTTGGATACGGACTACAGACTTCAGACTTTAATTTCCACTCTTGATTATTTGGTAAAAAGCAACACAAAAATTATCTTAATTGGTCACAAAGGAAGGCCTGACGGCAAAGTAGTTGAAAATTTGAGTCTGAAACCGGTGAGTAAGCTTTTTGCAAAAATGTTAATGAAGGAGCTAGGAGAGGAGAAAATGAAGAAGCTGGACATGCATGTAATGGAGAACCTTCGTTTTAATCCCGGGGAGGAAACAAATGATGAACATTTTGCAAAGCATTTAGCAGAGAATGGTGATGTTTTTATAAACGAGGCCTTTGCAGCAAGCCATAGAAAACATGCCTCAATTGTAGGTTTGCCAAAGCTACTTCCCTCTGCTGCGGGACTCCATTTTATTAAAGAGGTTGAGAATTTAAGTAGAGTTGTCAATCAACCCAAGAAACCGGTTCTTGTTATCATTGGGGGGGCAAAAAAAGACAAGCTGGATTATGTTGAGGGTTTTAAAGAATTTGCCGACAAGATTCTGGTAGGCGGTAGACTGCCGGAGTTTATGCCGGAAAGCACAAGCAATGACAAATTAATAATCGCCAGACTTATTCAGGATAAAGAAGATATAACAATTCGTTCAATTGAAGAATTTGGGGAGGAAATAGCAAAAGCGGGGACAATAGTTGTTGTAGGACCTATGGGTAAATTTGAAGAAGAAGGGCACAGGATGGGAACAGAAAGAGTATTTAAGTCAATAGTGAAATCATCTGCCTTTAAACTAGCAGGGGGCGGAGACACCAGAAAGGCAATCTCAATGCTTGGCTTCTCTGATAAATTTGACTGGATTTCTGTTGGCGGTGGAGCAATGCTTGAATATTTGGCAAACGGAACTTTACCAGGAATACAAGCCTTGTTAAACTAAGGTTAGCCTGTCATGATTAAAGTCGGGATAAATGGTTTTGGAAGAATAGGAAGAATTGCCTTCAGAATTGGCCTCCTTAAGCATGCAAACGAAATTGAATTTGCGGCAATAAATACATCTGGCTCTATGGATGTTTCCGGTTGGGCGCATTTGGTTAATTACGACACCATGTACCGGAAATTTGAGAAAGAGGTTAAGGCAGAAGAGGTTAAAAAAGCAACCGAGGTAACAGACAAGGATCCTTTGATTGGTTATTTAAAAGTAGAAGGAAAGAAGATTCCTGTTTTAGCTCAAAGAGACCCATCCAAAATTCCTTGGAAAGATTATGGAGCAGATATTGTCATTGAATCCACGGGCAAGTTCACCACAGAGGACGATGCAAAAAAGCATGCCTTGGGGGGTGCAAAAAGAGTGATAATTTCAGCTCCCAGCAAGGGCGGGAATGTTGGGACCTATGTTCTTGGCGTTAATGAATACAAAGGCGAGGCAGAGGTTCTTTCAAATGCTTCCTGTACTACAAACTGTGTGGCTCCGGTTGCAGCGGTTTTGCACTCCAAATTCGGGATTGAGAAGGCAATAATGACCACTGTCCATGGCTATACAGATGAACAGAGGCTTCAAGACAATTCCCATGAAGACTTAAGGCGTGCACGGGCGGCCGCAGAGAATATTGTTCCCACAACCACCGGGGCTGCTGTTGCCACAACAGAGACAATTCCCGAGCTAAAGGACCTTTTTGATGGAAAGGCTTTACGTGTTCCTGTTTTAACAGGCTCCATTACCGATTTTACGGCTCTCCTTAAAAAAGAAGTTACAACTGAGGAAGTAAACAATGCATTTGTTGAAGCGAGTCAAAATGCACTTTATAAAGGTATTTTGGCAATTACCGACAAACCACTCGTTTCCTCTGATATTGTAGGAAGAAGTGAGTCTGCAATAGTTGACCTTTCATTAACCCAAGTTGTTGGCGGCAATTTGGTTAAGGTTTTTGCCTGGTATGACAACGAATGGGGCTATGCTGAGAGGTTAGTGGAGCAGGTCATTAGGGTGGGAAAAACTTTAGAAACAAGCAAAGCCCCAACCGATCCAATTAGTCTTTCTTTTGAAACGGGTTCAAAAAATGGTTGAAGTAATTCCTGTAATCCTTACCAACAACCCTCAGGAGTTGAAAAGGTTAGTAAGTCAGGCTGAGGAGATTGTTGAGAGAATTCAAATAGATATTGTTGATGGGCAGTTTGCCTCTAACAAGACTGTTGATCCTAGTATTTTTGAAACAATTGAAACGAACTTAAATTTAGATTTTCACCTGATGACTAAAGAGCCCGCAGATTGGGTTGAAAAGGCAACTAGGGCAATGGCAGACAGAATTATTGGTCAAATTGAAATGATGGAAAACCAGATTGAATTTGTAGAAAAAGTAATGGTGACTAATGCTTCAGTCGGGCTTGCAGTTGATATTAAAACACCGATTTCTGATATTGATCCAGTCGTCCTTGCCAGTTTAGATGTGGTGCTTGTTATGAGCGTGCCGGCCGGTTTTGGCGGGCAAAAATTTGATAAAAGAGCGTTGGAGAAAATAAAAGAATTAAATGAAGCTAGAAAAAAAGATAACATGACCTTTAAGATTTGTGTGGACGGAGGGATTACAAAAGAAGTAATTAGCAGTCTTATTAAAGCGGGGACGGATGAAGTAGCGATAGGGAGGTGGCTTTTTAAGGGTGACTTAAGAAAGAATATTGATAAGATTAAAGAAAGGATTATATGAAGAAAATCAAGCAAATATCTTATTTTGGTTTCGCTGATGCTGCACCCAATGACCCTTTATATAAAGAAGCGTATGCATGCTCAAAGTACCTGACCAGTAAGGGATTTGTTGCCATAAATGGCGGGGGACCCGGGGTTATGAGAGCAGTTTCAGAGGGAGCCAAGGCTGCCGGGGGAAAAGTGATAGGGGTTACTTTTTATCCGAAAGATATTTCTAACTTTGAAGGAAGAGATCCGGGGAATCCCATGGACCAGGAAGTTGAAACAAAGAACTATCTGGAGAGAACTCTAAAGCTTCTTGAGCTGGGGGATGTATATGTTGTTTTTAGGGGCGGTACAGGTACAATTTCCGAGTTTGGAATGGCCTGGGGTTTGGCCAGACTATATTTTGGGCGCCATAACCCCCTGGTTCTTTTTGGCGAATTTTGGAATGACATCATCAAGATATTTAAAAAAAATATGAGATTAAGATCTGATGATCTTAAGGTTTACAAAGTAGTAAAAACACCCGAGGAAGCATACAAGGCAATTAAAGTTTTTGAGGGCGCACTTAAGGAATAGAGTAACGTCCATTAGAAAGGAAAAAGTATTTCAATTATGACCATTCAAGAGCTTGAAAAAAAAGCTAACGACATTCGTAAAGATATTATAAAAATGCTTCTGGCAGCAGGCTCAGGGCATCCTGCGGGTTCCCTAGGAATGACTGACATATTCACGGCACTTTATTTTGAAATAATGACTCATGATCCCAAAAGAGCCAATTGGAGAAAAAGGGATAGACTAATTCTTTCCAGTGGTCATATTTGTCCTGCTCGTTATGCAGCTATGGCCCATGCAAGCTATTTCCCAATTTCAGAACTGAAAACACTGAGAAAGTTCGGTTCCCGTCTTCAGGGTCACCCCGAAAGAGAAAGACTTCCGGGACTTGAAACAACCTCGGGGTCATTGGGTTGCGGATTAGCAGAGGCCGCTGGCTATGCTTACGCGGCAAGGATGGACGGCAAGCGCTTCAGGATTTTTTGCATAACATCAGATGGAGAGCATGATTCAGGAAGTCATTGGGAAGCTGTTCTTTTTGCCAGTAAATACAAACTTTCAAACCTAACATGCTTTGTTGACAGAAATAACATTCAAACTGACGGATATACAGAAGATGTGTTGCCCCTAGAGCCATTAAAAGAAAAATACGAAGCCTTTAATTGGTATGTGATTGAAATTGACGGACACAATATGAAGGAAATTATTGACGCTGTAAGGCAGGCCAGAGCTGTTTATGAGAAGCCAACGATGATTATAGCTCACACGATTCCCGGTAAAGGAGTTTCATTCATGGAGAATTTACCTGAATGGCACAGTAAAGCACCAAACAAAGAAGAGGCAGAAAGAGCGTTACAGGAGTTGCGTATTCTTAAACGCAAAATTAAAAAAGAAGACAAAAAATGACAGAACCAAAATTTCGGTACGAAAAAATTAATGTTATAAAAATAATTGTTGAGAACTCTGAGGGAAAGATCCTTTTGATTCAGGAGCCTGAAACCAATGATTGGATGCCCTTACATTGGGGTTTACCTGGTGGCAAGCCCCTGGCAGGAGAGTCTTTGCTTGAGGCTTCCAAGAGAAAATTAAAAGAAGAATTGGGCCAGAATATGGAACCAGAAGGAATTTGGGGAATAAAAGAGCTTTTATTAACAGAGCGGACAGTTTTAGTCTTCATAGCAGTAGCAAGAATACAGGAAGGCATAGAGCTTTCTGGAGAAAGTAAAACTTATAAATGGGTTACTGAGGAAGATATTGAATCTATGGATATTTCAGAACATACAGAGTATTACAACAAAGAACTTTTAATTGATTTTTTTACAGGAAATAAAAAGTTGATTCCTTTTACAAAGATAAAATCGTATAAATTCTATGAATTAGAAAACGTCTTAGATTTTAAACGGTGGTGGGAATCCGGAAAGAAAGATATAGAGAAAACATGATCAATAAGAAAACAAAACTTTCTAAAGATATTTTTAAAAAAGACATAGAACAAGTTTCTACTAGAAATGGTTATGGAGAGGGTCTTGTTGAAGCGGGGGAAAAGGATGAGAATGTGGTTGTACTTTGCGCTGATTTAACAGAGAGTACAAGAAGCCATTTATTTCAGGACAAATTTCCGAACCGTTTTATTGAGGTCGGAGTTGCCGAGCAAGCCTTAGCTACAATAGCCGCTGGTATGGCAAATTACGGAAAAATTCCTTTTATTTCCTCGTTTGCCGCCTTTTCTCCTGGTAGAAATTGGGAGCAGATTAGGACCACAGTTGCACTAAACAATGTTCCTGTAAAAATTGGAGGTTCTCATGCAGGGATTTCTGTTGGCCCGGATGGTGTTACCCACCAAGCCTTGGAAGACATTGCCATTATGAGAACAATGCCCAATATGATTGTGGTTGCACCCAGTGATGCAATTGAGACAAAAAAGGCCGTTATTGAAGCTGCGAAAAATGGCAAACCAACATATATTAGATTTGCGAGACCTAAAACCCCTGTTTTTACCACAGACAAAACTCCTTTTAAGGTTGGTAAGGCAGAAATTCTTTGGGAGTCAAAAAATCCCCAAGTGGCAATAATTGCTTGCGGTTTTTTAGTCTATGAAGCATTACTTGCTGCAAGAGAACTTGAGAAAAGCAAGATAGAAGTTCTTGTTATCAGTAGTCATACCATAAAACCCATGGATGAACGGGCAATAATCCGGGCGGCAAAAATTACAGGGGCAGTAGTAACTGTTGAGGAGCATCAGGTAGCGGGAGGCTTGGGTGGAGCGGTCTCGGAGGTTTTGTCTAGAAACTTTCCTGCCCCAATTGAATTTATTGGTATGCCGGATTCCTTTGGGGAATCAGGAAAGGCAGATGAGCTTTTAGAAAAGTATGGAATGAAAGCAAAACATATAGTGAAAGCCGTAAAGACTGTTATAAAAAGGAAGGTTGAATAAAAATGGATAAATCTAAACTTCAAAGAACTGCACAAGCATTGGTTGTTCCCGGCAAGGGGATCTTGGCGGCGGATGAAAGCTTCCCAACAATTAAGAAGCGTTTTGAAAGTATTGGCCTTGAATCTACTGAAGAAAACCGCCGTGCCTATCGTGAGATATTATTTGCAACACAGGGTATAGAAAAATTTATAAGCGGTGTAATTTTATTTGATGAAACTGTTTATCAAAAGACTGAAAATGGCAGATTATTTCCACAAGTTTTGGCCGAGAAAGGTATTATTCCCGGAATAAAAGTAGATGAAGGTAAAGAGCCTTTTGAGGGTTCAGCTAAGGAGATGATTACAAAGGGAATTGAGGATTTACCCAAACGTCTATCTGAGTATCAAAAACAAGGTATGAAATTTACTAAATGGCGTGCCGTTTTTACTATTAGTGAGGGGTTACCAACTAAAAAATTAATTGAGAAGAATGCCCAACTGCTTTCGAGATTTGCCGTCTTAAGCCAGGAAGCGGGCTTAGTTCCAATTGTCGAACCAGAGGTATTAATGGATGGAGAACACGATATTGACCGTTGTGAAGAGGTAACTAAAACAGTTCTTGCAAACGTTTTTTCAGAGATTGAGAAGCAGAATGTTAGTCTAGAAGGTTTGTTATTAAAGCCTAATATGGTTGTGTCCGGGAAAAATAATATAAAAAAGGCAACTCCGGCCCAGCTGGCCGAGGCAACTTTAAGGACACTTACAAAAACTGTTCCAGAGAGGATTCCTGGTATAGTTTTTCTTTCCGGTGGACAGAGCCCCGAAGAAGCGACAACAAATCTTAATGCCATAAATTCTAAAGGGGGATATCCTTGGGAATTAAGCTTTTCATTCGGGCGGGCACTTCAAAAACCTAGCCTTTTGGCTTGGAAAGGAAAGCCCGAGAATGTTACTATGGCACAAGAGGCTTTTTACAAAAGAGCCAAGCTTAATTCTTTGGCCCGTTACGATAAATATAAGCCTGAAATGGAAAATTCATAATGGAAAATCAACTTGATTTGCTTTCAATAGGGGATGCGTCAATGGATGTATTTATTACCCCGACCGAGTCTGAAACTCTTTGCAAGCTTGATGATAAGGAATGTTTGGTTTGCTTTTCTTATGGAGACAAAATTCCGGTTAAAAGTATGGAGTTTTCCATTGGTGGAAATGCAACAAACAACGCAGTAGGAGCAAGAAGATTAGGAGTCAAATCAGCCGCTGTTCTTACATTGGGAGATGATGATATTGGAAATCAGATAATAGAAAAATTAAAAAAAGACGGTGTTGATACAACCTATATAATTCAGCAGCATTCAACAAGTTCAAATTATTCAACTATTGTTAATTATTCAGGAGAGCGAACAATATTTACTTATAAAGCCCCGAGAAGCTATGAGTTTCCGGTACAACTACCTGTTACGCCCTGGGTATATTTAACTTCCATGGGTGAGTCATTCCGGCCCTTTTATAATCACCTTGTTGATTGGCTGAAGAAAAACCCGAGTGTTAAGTTGGCATTTAATCCCGGCAGCCGGCAACTAAGAGCAGGTATTGATTCCATTAAAGATGTTTTATCTTCTTCTTATATTGTTTATGTAAACAGAAGAGAGGCACAAATACTTACAGGCATGGAAGATTCGCAAAACAAAGAAAAAGAACTTCTTAAGGTACTATCTGGCCTTGGTCCTAAAATTCCTATTATTACGGACGGAAACAATGGCTCTTTTGCCTTTGATGGGCAAAGATACATAAAAGCAGGCGTTTTACCGGTTGATGCATGCGAGAGAACTGGAGCAGGAGATGCTTTTGGTTCAGGATTCCTTTCTGCTTTAATTAAGGGAAAAGATTTAAAAGAGGCTTTGCTCTGGGGAACGCTAAATTCGGCTTCTGTGATCGGATACATTGGTTCCCAAAGGGGACTTTTAAAAGAAGCAGAGATGCCGGAGTGGATAGAGAGGGCCAGAAGTAGTGAGGTTAAGATAGAAGAATTTTAGAAAGATGAAAATCTTTGTAACCAGAAAAATTCCTGGAAAAGCGCTTGAGAAATTAATGACTTCTGAATATGAAGTAACTGTTTCAGAATTTGATAGACCATTAACACAAGAAGAGCTGGTTGAAAAGGTCAAAGGCGCAGACGCACTTCTGACTCTTCTTACCGACAGAATTGATGGAGATTTAATGGATGTTGCCGGGCCGCAACTAAGAGTTGTTTCCAATTACGCTGTGGGTTTTGACAACATTAACATTAAAGCAGCAACCGATAGGGGAATAGTGATTACAAATGCACCCTCTGATGAAGTTAATGAGGCAGTAGCAGAGCACACCTGGGCACTTATTTTATCTTTAGCAAGAAGAATAGTAGAAGCAGATGAAGCAACAAAACGAGGTGCTTTTAAAGGTTGGGAGCCGGATATATTCTTAGGAACCAGTCTTATTGGAAAAACACTGGGAATTATTGGAATGGGAAGAATTGGCACCATGGTTGCACGACGTTCAAAAGGTTATCAGATGACCGTTCTTTACAATAAAAGACATCGTGATGAAAAGACTGAAAAAGAACTGGGGGTCACCTTTGCCGAGTTGGATAAACTTCTCGCCAAAAGCGATTTTGTGACATTACATGTTCCCCTGACTGAGGAGACGAGGCATATGATTAACAAAGAGACACTGGGGAAAATGAAAAAAGGTTCATATCTTATCAATACCGCCAGAGGGTCAGTTGTTGACGAGAATGACTTGGTCGAAGCATTGCGCTTGGGTCATTTGGCAGGTGCTGCCCTGGATGTTTTTGACAATGAACCCAACATTAATCCAGAGCTTGTTGGGATGGAAAATGTTATCTTGACACCCCATATCGCATCAGCCACTCGGGAAGCCCGAGAAAAATATGGTCAATTAGCAGTTGAAGCAATTTTGGATGTTCTAGAAGGGAAAAAACCTCAAAATTTCGTTAACGAAGAAGTCTGGAAAAAACGGCGAAAATAGTACCTTCTGGATAGAAAATTTATGAATCGACTAAAGAGAAAAGAAGAAGTTTCCCCACCCAAAGAAAAAGCGAATCCCCGAAAGAAGAGAAAAAAATATGAATCTTGGGGAAAGAAAGAGAGATACTTGGTTTTTTACATCCTTCTAGTCACCATTATTCTTTCCGCCGTTCTGGCCTTATCTGCCCGATCTTGGAAACTTCCCGGTTTTCCCAGAATATCTTT
>JBAUDN010000026.1:0-1537 GCA_049678105.1 Microgenomates group bacterium | reverse complement strand
CCCACCTTCTCAGTAATTCCTCTTCCAACTTTCAGGTTAAATTACCCTCCTGAAGAAGCTCAGACTGTAATCCGAGACCAAACAAGGAGCACTTTTTTAGAAGAAATTGTTCATCCTTTTAGAGAATCTCTTTTTGTAAATGGCTTTGAGCCGAAAGATCCTAAGGACGTGGTGTTCATTGAGAATAAGGTGTGGAGACAAAAAATTACAATAAGACTTGTCCCCAGCAAGGGGATAGTTCGATTAGTAGTTGCCACTTTTGCTTTATTACTTATTGGAGTAGTTAGTAAGGAATGGGTTGAGGCGGTTGCTGATATTTTCAAGAAAGCAAAAAAATGATTGGTTTATCAATAATTATAGTAAGTTTTAATACAAAGGAGGCAGCAAAAATTTATGCAAAGGTTTACAAAGAGGCTTGACGATATTACCAAATATTTGACTGCAGCCATTCTCTTGGCGGTGCCTTTATATCCGAAATTTCCATTCATAAGAGTGCCCGGAACCTTCGTTTCTATCCGCTTGGAGGATTTTCTTGTCCTTGCAGCCTCTGTAATTTTGCTTCTTCATATTTTGCCTAACCCCAAACGATTTGTGGCAAATAGAATTACAAGGGCAATGTTTCTATTCTTGCTTGTCGGTCTTGTTTCGGTTTTCTCGGCTATCTTTGTTACGAAAACAGTAGCGCCGCACTTGGGAGTTTTGCATTGGCTAAGGAGAGTTGAATATTTAATACCGTTTTTCCTAGGCTTTTTTGCCATTAAAAATAGAAAAAGGAATCTAGAATTTTATCTAAAGGTGTTAATGATAGTTGTTGTTTTCACTTTCATTTATGGTTTTGGACAGAAGAATTTTGAGTGGCCCGTAATTATTACTCAAAACCAAGAGTATGCCAAAGGTATTGCTTTGAGATATATTCCCGGGGGCCATATAAACTCCACTTTTGCCGGACATTATGATTTAGCCACTTCTTTGGTTTTGTTGCTCCCCCTATTCATTTCCGGTTTATTGCTCGTTAAAGGGATCCGAACAAAAGCTATTTTCTTCGTAGTCACTTTTTTTGGACTATGGCTTTTGTCTCATACGGGCTCAAGGATTTCTACAGTTTCCTATCTCCTTGCCACAACTTGCGGATTGATTTTGATTAAAAAATACAAAGTAATACCTTTTGTTTTGATTTTAAGCCTTGTTTTTTTTAGCACGTCTTCAAATTTAGTAACCAGGTACGGGAGACTAATTGAAGTAAGTAAGGAAAAGCTGCAGGAGATAAACAAACTTTTTTACAATCCTGACGCAGGGATGGTCTACGCCGCCGAAGAAGGATTTCTAACTCCTACGCCGACACAAGATCCGGTCTTTGAAGACAGGTCTACTGCTATAAGATTGAATATGGAGTGGCCCAGGGCAATAAGGGCGTTTTCCAAAAATCCAATATTAGGTACGGGCTATTCATCTATTACTTTGGCCACAGATAACGAGTACCTACGTTTATTGGGGGAAGTGGGTGTTTTGGGATTTTTTGCCTTTTTCTTGATATTTC
>JBAUDN010000025.1:0-12993 GCA_049678105.1 Microgenomates group bacterium | reverse complement strand
TTTAATACTCAAAAAATACCATTGACAAAAAGGCTATCGACTGTAAGGATAAAGTTGGACAAAATTACCCAATTCAAGGCTAACTAAAGTCCAATGCAAAAAAATCCTGTCCTATTCACGATAAAAGAGGCTTCAAGGCAATTGGGTATATCCCCCAAAACCCTTCGCCGCCAGGAAAAAAGTGGAAAGATTAAAAGTATTAGAACATTAGGAGGACATAGACGTTTTACGTTAGAAGCAATTAATGCTGCTAAAGATAATAGAATACCTTTTGCGCTTCCTTCCTCTCCTCAAGAAGTCTCTATCCTTAATCTCTTTAACTTCAAGTTAATATCTTTTGTTCTGGTAAGCAGTTTTTTGATATTTATTGCAAATTATCCTGGAAAGATAGGATATTTGGCAAATAGGTTGACCGGTATACCAATACCAGGAATACCCGAAGAAGAATTGGTCCATATTCCTGAAGAAAGAGATTTATTAAGTATTTTGTCGGCTCAAAAAGGTGTGTATGAGGGAGATGTAAGTATTGTTGGAAATTTAGACATTCCCCTAACTACTAATACTAAAGATTTAATTGTCAGCAGTAGTGCAACGATAAATAAACTTTCTGTTTCTTCAGGCTTAGTAGTAGCCGGTAATGAAATTATTAATTCATCAGGCAAGATCCCTGCAATAAATGGATATTACTTTGAAGATTCAAGTGGAGAGAATTTAACCAATGTTAATGCCCATCATCTTAATGGTGTGGCTGCATCATCTTTTCTAAGAAGTGATCAATCTGATACAGCTGAAGGGGCAATTAACTTCACGGCCTCCCCCGGAAGTACTGATGTTAGTGGAGGACCTGTATATATAAATCCAGCAAGTACCACTTCAAACTATACCCTACTGGGGATTGCTGTTGGTGGAACTCAAAAGTTTAAAATTGATGCAGAAGGAGACATAATAATCGAAGGGTCTTTAAGTGTCGCCGGAATTTCGACATTAACTGGCAATGTTACTTTTTCCGGCAGAGGACTCTTCTCACACGGCGCAAATCAAGGATTAAACTTACCTACTAATACGGGAGTCCCAAGTGCAGTTACCGGAACCACAGAAAGTGATATTGTATATGACACATCAGGAGATACTCTGTATATATATGACGGAGCTTCATTTACTGCCATTAAAGGATTATTTACAGATGGGGGTACAATTACCTACCTTACTAGCACTACAGATAATCTTGCGTTAGGGGGAACGGATTCCTCTGCCCCTTTCTTCATGAATGTATCAACCGGCAATTTAACAATAACAGGAGGGTTAACAGCAGGCTCAGGAAGCGTGGGCATAATAGACTCCTCAGGAAAAATCCCAGCTATATCATCGACTTACCTCACAAATCTATCAGGTGCCAATCTTACCTCAATTGATGCGACAACACTCGATAGTACTGACTCTACCTCATTCCTGCGCTCTGACACATCAGATGGTTTTACTTCAGGAACACTAAGTTTCTCTGACGGAACATTTCTGGATTTATCTTCCATACTACACGACGATGTTGCTTTGCAGGGTTTAAGACTCCCACAAAACACCTCATTTTCTGCACCAACAAGTGGAGAAGGGTTTTTGGCATGGGACACAGATGACAAAAAACTCTTCGCCTACAATGGTTCTTCTTGGTCTGAAATAGGGGAAGGCCTGCTTACAGACGGTGGTGCAATTACCTACCTTACTAGCACCACAGATGACCTTGCGGTAGGGGGAACAGATTCCTCTGCCCCTTTCTTCATGAATGTACCAGCCGGCAATCTAACAATAACCGGGGGGTTGACAGCAGGCTCAGGAAGTGTGGGTATCGTAGACTCTTCTGGGAAAATATCCGCTATCTCATCAACCTATTTTGCAAACTTATCAGGAACAAACCTTACCTCTGTAAATGCGACAACACTTGACAGCATCGATTCTATTTCATTCTTGCGTTCCGATACCTCAGATAGTTTCACATCAGGAACACTAACACTTTCTGATGGAACATTTTTGGATCTGTCATCTATTGTTCATGACGATGTTGCCTTGCAGGGTCTAAGACTCCCACAAAATACTTCACTTACTGCACCGACAAGTGGCGAGGGGTTTATTGCATGGGACACAGATGACAAAAAACTCTTCGCCTACAATGGTTCTTCTTGGTCTGAAATAGGGGGAGGATTATTTACAGACGGTGGTGCAGTAACATACTTAACATCTCAGACCGATGATGTTGCTTTCGGCGGGACAGACTCTTCCGCTCCCTTCTTCTTCAATGAGTCAACTGAACTCCTAACCCTTACTAATATCACTGCTGGGGATTCTTTCCGAGTCAACGACGTTGCCTCAGATACCACTCCCTTCCTAATCGATACTGACGGCAAAGTCGGCATTGGGACGACAGATCCAGGCTATGAACTTGATGTATCTGGCAGTATTAACTTTACCGGTTCACTGCGTGAAGACGGAGTGGAAATATTCTCAGGCATGATCGCTCCTTTTGCTGGAGATTGCCCTACTGGCTGGACCGAATACACTGCTGCTCGAGGAAGGACGGTTGTTGGGGTACCTGATGGCGGATCGGTTGCGGGAACAGTAGGAACAGCACTGACTAATCTTGGAACTAGAACGATAACAGATGTGCCCTCACACAGGCACGGTATAACAGCGTACAGCTTGGGCACCTCAACTGCTACCATAAGCCATTTAAACAATAATAGTGGAGCAATCACACAGTATACTCACTACACCGGCTCGGCCTCTGTTGATGTCACCATGCCATATATCCAACTCCGATATTGTCAAAAATCAGCCGGGTCCGATTTTGCTGAGTGGATACCTTCAGATGAAGATCTTCAACCTGAGTCAGTCGTTTCCATTGACCCATACAATGATGAAAAAGTTGTCAGTAGCAAAGATGAGTATGATTCCTCTGTTGTCGGTATTATTGCCACAGAACCAGGCTGGCTTATTGGAGATGAAAATGAAGAAAGCGTTCAAATGGCTTTGTCCGGAAGAGTTCCTACCAAAGTATCAATCAAAAACGGTTTCATTAAAAGAGGAGATCCAATTACTACTTCAACTATTCCAGGCGGGGGGATGTTAGCTACCAAAGAGGGTTCCATCGTCGGAAAGGCGATGGAGGCTTTGGATGAAACTTCATCTTTAATCCCCTGTTTTGACGAGAGTACGGGAAAATGGGAATCTTGCGGAACAATTAAAGTCTTCGTCAATATCTCTTGGTACGACCCTGAAACCGATCAAGACAGTCTCAGTACCCAGATTGCCCAATCTGACTATCTGGATGATCTCCTGATGATATATGACACCGTCGAAGAAGGGGATGTTGTCGACTTCAACTATCACTGGGCTCCGGCCAGCCAAGACGATCCAACTCTCCAAAGGAAAGGTGAAATCAGGAAAACCATTAGTATCCACGACCCTCTTTTGATCGGTGTGATAAGTAATTCTAAAGGAGAACTATTAAGAAGAACGAGAATAAATCACATTACATTGGAGGAAATTCGCCTCATTACTCTAGGAATTGCAGAAGTTAAAATTAGCCCTGAGAGCAAAGATATAAAAGAAGGAGATGCTGTAACCAGTTTTGAGGATGGGAAAGCAGTTAAAGCAGTTCGGGCCGGGACCATCTTAGGAAGAGCACTCGAGAATTGGTCGCCGGAAACCGGTAGAGACAAGATCAAAGTCTACGTCGATCCCTCTTGGTACGATCCTGGTGTCTATTTGACTGATACAGGAGACTTTAGTATTGAGAAAGTTCCCGGCACTGAAAAATTTGCTGTCCAAAACACCAAAGAGGACAGTCCTGTTGAGCGCATAGGAGTCTTCTCTGAAACAATCATTGGGAATCTTAAAGCAGGTTCTATTGAGGTGCAAGAGTTAAAACTAGGAAATCAAACTTTTTCTGCTGACACCTCAGCTGACTTTGAACATGAAATTGCCAGTATGAGTGCAAGAATAAATAATTTAGAAACAGAATTATTGCTTCTTAACTCTTCTAGTTTGACTACAGAAATACCTGAGGCAACAAGTAGTTCATTGTTAACCTCCTTAACGGTCCTTGGGGATTCTGTACTTGGAGATACTGTGATAAACGGAAAACTTAATGTAGGTATACTTTCCTTTGATAATCTTACTGGTTCCATTGATGCCATAGGGCCTCTGAAACTGCAGTCATTGGCTCTCGGCTCAATAGAATTAGCAGGAGGAAGTATTGAAATAGACCAAAGTGGAAACTTAGATATCAAGAAAGGAGTAGTTCTGGGTAATGAAAAGTTTAGAGGGAATGCGATTTTGACGGCTGGTGAAACCTTTGTGCAGGTGGAAAAAGAATGGGAAGAAACTCCAACAAGTATAACCATAACACCAAGTTACAATACTGTTGTGTGGGTAACTGAAAAATCAGATAAAGGTTTCATTGTTCACGTTAATAAAGCACCAACAGAAGATCAGGCACTTGATTGGCTGGCAATATGGTAAAATGACTTAATGCCCAAAAACCACACAAAAAGAACCCACCGAATTATTCAAAGCTTTGAGGCTAAGGCCCTCAAGAAACGCCCTCTATCTGTAAAAATAGCAGATGCATTAACTTCCTACTTCGGCACGCTGGGTTTTCTGATTTTTAATTTAGCTTTATTTACTTTCTGGATCCTGGCAAATAACGGAAGATTCTCCGGAATTCCCATTTTTGATCCTTACCCCCATGTTCTTCTGATAACTGCCGTGTCTCTTGAAGCAATAATTTTGGCCATTGTTGTTCTTATTAGTCAAAACAGAGAAAATCATATTAACAGCCTACGTGATGAGCTCCAGCTTCAAGTAGACCTTATTGCAGAGAAAGAGATCACCAAAATCTTATTACTCTTAAATGAACTCTTAAAGAAAGAGGGTATAAAAATAACAGATGCTGAACTTACTGAAATGCTCAAGGAAATTGACACCTCCTACATTGAAAGAAAACTAGAAGACCAGATTGGTAAAGAATCATCTTCCATTGCCCAAAAAGTTGCTGATCCCCTAGTCAAGGTCGGAGAAAAAGTCGGAAAAAGTTTCTCTTCGAAAAAATAAACTACATCCTCTCTGGTGTCTGTATTCCAAGAAGTGCCAGTCCGTTTTTGAGAACTTGACCCGTAGCTGTTGTTAGCAAAAGTCTGAATTTTTCATTTTCTGAACCAATAATTCTGTGCTGATTGTAAAAGTTATTATATTTTTGGGCTAAGTCAAATAAATAATTACATAAAAGGTTGGGTGAGTAATTTTTGGCGGCATCGATGGTTGTCTCAGAAAATCGGGTTAAAGTACGCATTACATTCCTTTCTGGCTCATTGAAATCCTGATCTGCTTTGATATCTTTATATATTTCCTTTTTTGCCTTTAATAACACGCTTTGCGTTCTTGCATATGTGTATTGCAAGTAAGGCCCCGAATTCCCTTCCAAAGACAACGACTCATTTATATCGAACTGGATGTCGCTTGTTCTTCCTACTTTCAAAAATCCATATTTTATAGCCCCAATTCCAACCGCCTCTGCAACTTCCTCCGTCTCTTTCTTGCTTAATCCCCTACTTGTTCCAGATTCTTTTATTATTTCTCTTGCCCTCTTGACCATTTCATTCATCAACCAATCAGCTGAAATCACATTGCCTTTCCTAGAGGACATCTTCCCTTTTCCTTTGAGAAAAACGTAACCGTATGACAAGTGCATGTAATCTTCTCTTTTTCCTATCCCGAGCTGCTCACACATCGCAAAAAGCTGCTTTAGATACAGAGATTGTTCCGGACCAATATCCCAGATATATAAATCTGAAGGGAATTTCTCTCTTTTTAGCCTCGTTAAATATAAATCCTGCGTATGATACATCGAGGTTCCATCTGCTCGAAGCACAATTGTATCTGTTAGACCAAACTTACCCAACTGACTCAATACTGCTCCATCCGGGAGTTTTTTAAATACTTTCTTTCTAAGCCCATCTTTAATAATTTTTTTACCTTCTTGATAGAAATCACTCTCAAACCACTGATAATCGTGGTTACTTCCAAGACGTTTATATGTTTCAAGAAAGCCTTCGAGTGTCCAATTTCTGAGTTTTTTCCATACGGCATGTACTTTCTCATCCCCAGCCTCCCACTTTCTTAATAGTTCTTGCATCTCCTCTTTTATCTTAGGATCTTCTGCCTCTTTGGCACCTTTTATATAAAATTTATCGACAAAATGGTCAGGCTTCATTTTTTCAGACTTAGGAGTCTTGTCTTTTCCATATTTTTGATATGCCCAAACAGCCTTCATTACATGAATGCCACGATCATTATTAATGGCATCCAATTTCACCCTAGCTCCAACAGATTCCAAAATATCGTGCATAGCCATACCTAGAATATTATTTCTTACATGGCCAACATGAAGCGTTTTGATAGTGTTTGGCGAGGTGTGTTCTAGTAAATATTTCTTATCTTTTAGAAATTCCGTCTTGCCATAATCCTCTTTCTTCTCAAGAATTGTCTTTAATATTCTTCTCAAAATATCCTTTGAT
The DNA here is from genome assembly GCA_049678105.1 of Microgenomates group bacterium. Lineage (GTDB taxonomy): Bacteria > Patescibacteriota > Microgenomatia > UBA8517 > UBA8517 > JBAUDN01. The sequence continues at coordinate 6,427 of JBAUDN010000025.1, read as the reverse complement.
AATGAAAAATTAATAAACCCTGGCCCAGCGACCTCAATTGAAACCATTTTTGCCAACTTTTTGTCTTTCTGAAGCTTTTCAACTATCTTTTTTGCTAATTCATGAGGGTTTTTGTTTTTCTTTTTAGCTGAAATTAAGGCTATATTTGTAGCATAATCCCCATATTCCTCATTCTCGGGAAACTCAAGAGGAATTTCTTTCTCTCCGGTTGTTTCTTCAATTGCCTCTCTTATTTTATCTCGAATCATTTATAAAGATTGTACAACTTATATAAAAATTTTACTATTTTTGTTATAATTCGCGGCATGAGCAAAGAAAGTTTGAGAAAATTCCTAAATTGGTTTATCGATGAAGATAATCTGAAAGTTGGCATCGCTGATTTTGTCGGAAAGGATGAAGAAGAAAGAATAAGGCAATTAACAGAACTCGCTGTAAAATTTGAGATAGATCCTGAAACAATAGATATTCCTGGACTGGCACAAACTCCAGAATCTGAGAGTTTTCAGCTGTTTATTAAGAAGGCATACTATAGAGTTCGAGATCAATCAGTAAACACCCCCGATCCCAAAGATGGTCTTTAGTTTTTAATCCACCAAGATTTACCATCTGAAACTATCTCTATATCCCCTTCTAGGTCTGTTCTTTTGACTAAAATCCCTGCAGAATCCAGCAAATCCAGTATTTCCTTATGCGGATGGCCCCAGTGATTCTTGCCAACTGATAAAATTGCTATCTCAGGCATACTTGCATCAAGCAGCTCTCTCGTTAAACCATTCTTGGAACCATGGTGAGGTACTTTGATATATTCGACATCTCTAATCTCTCCTGTTTTCAAAACCTTATCAATAACCTCCGGACCAATATCACCTGTAAGCAAAGCCTCAAACTCACCCAGTCTCAAATTGGCCACAATTGAATAGTCATTAGGGTCCTCTTTTGAGCTGTATGCGCCCAATACATTTTGAGGTAAACTGTCGGCGGCAAAAGCAATAAAATCACTTGTTGGCCAGACTACATCTAAATATAACGAACCCAACCTGATGACCATATCACTAGTGGGATTAACCACTCTTGCATCACTACCCCCCACCGCATTCTTTAGCGCTTGATATGCCTGAGTGCTAGAATCAAGGCCAGTAGCCAGGAAATATTCTACCTGAAACCTCCTAAAAACATCCCTAAGACCCCCGAAGTGATCAATCTGCGGGTGTGTAAGCAAAACTACTTCTATTTTTCTATCCCAGAAGGGCATATGTGAGGCTAAACAGTCAAGAACTTTATTGTTCTCTCCTCCATCTATTAATATCTGAGTGTTTCCATAAATAGCCAAAATTGCATCCCCCTGGCCAACATCACAAGCAATTAAATGAAGTTTCCTGTCAGGATAATAAATTACAGCTAGCCATACGACTGAAGCTATCAGAACTAAAACAGTAAAAATGTATTTCCAAAAAGACCTCATTTTAAGCAAAAACTTCTACGATCCAAATAAACCAACTAGTCAGAGGAAAAGAAAGCAGCAAAACTGTTTTCCCCAAGAAACCTGAAGCTAAACCAACAATTCCGGCCATCCCTCCCATTATTGTAATCGGTGCTATCGTCCAAAGAACCAGGGCATTAATAATTGGAGAAAGTAGACTAAATTGCCCAAAGGTTACAAAAAGAATCGGAGCTACACCAATCTGGGCCGCCAAAGAAGTTGATAAACCTTCTCTAAAAATACCAGGCACAAAGTGTATCAAACGGGCAATCTTCCTTTCAAAGAGCATTAAAGATGCAGTGGCAACAAATGAAAGAATAAACCCTAAATCCCCTATCCAATCAGGTTTTATAATAAGCATTGCAGCCGCTGAAAGAAGTAAAGCTCTCCGGGCTGCATAAAGTCTGCCTAATCCTTGGGCAGCGAAGGCAACGGATCCCATGATGGCCGCTCTTACAATTGGCGCATCAAAACCGGACAACAAAGAATAGAGCCAAATCCCCACCAAAGCTATTGGTACGGCCTTTTTTCTTGGTAAAAATAAAATCAAAATCCCCATCAAAAAACCAGCAACAAGGGTTACATTCATGCCTGAGGCAACAACAACATGGATTGTACTGGTTTTTTTAAGTGATTCCCAAAAAATCTCTGGTAAGCTGGATTTTGAACCCAAAGTTACCCCTGCAACAAGTGCGGCATGAGGCTCTGGCAAGGATTCCTGATATATTCGGATAATTTTACCCCTAGTTTTAAACAATACTCCGGTTGCTGGTTCTAAATTAATAAGTTTTGGGTTTTTAAGTTTTCCATCTTCTACTATCCCCTCAACTACAATTTTATCTCCATAAGTTACTTCGGGATAATTTGGTAAATAAAATCTTAAACCAAATAATGTCAGCCCTTGAGATGTGGAATATTTTATCGGCTCTGAAGAAACACGAGAGGTTATTCTAATTTTATCGCCATTGGAAAAATCCGGTCTTGTCGTGATATACCGGACAAAAATTAAAAGAATTAGAAGAAGCCAAAAGACATAACGCATGCATTAATAGACACTTAACTTGTCTTTGTTTCTTTCATAGACATTGTTCTTTAAAATCTTTTTATTTAGCAATTCTTCGACCGTTGAGTAAGGTCTTTGTTCAATGATGTTTTGGGCTGTAACGGGGCCAATTCCCCATAGGCTTTCTAGCTCTTTTGCACTGGCAGTGTTAACGTTTATTAACTCAGTAAAAGCACTCCCTTGGACCGATGATACATTTTGATAGTCCCCCGAATTTCTAGCACTTACACTATCTGTTTACTCATTAATTCTGGGTATGTAGATTTTCTGGCCATCGGAAATTTTTGATGCCCGATTCAGTGTCCTTTCCATCCAATCGCGATCTGCATCTGCTGAAATTCCACCGGCAGCGATTAATGCATCTTCAACTCTTGCACTAGCGGATAGTTTGTAAACGCCGGGTGTCTCTACTGCTCCAGCAACTTCTATTATCACTTCTGAACCGTCAATCTCGCTCTCTGTAGCGGATTCTAAGACCTCTATATTCGAAGAGTGCAAGCTTTGTCTGTTTTTGAAGAGAAACAACCCTGAACCTATCAAAATTATCCCTATCAAAAAAAGCAATATTTGAAAACGATATTTAAAAAGGAGTTCGTCCCAGTTTATGTCGGGCAGCATAAATAATTATCTAGTCACAAAACTAACAAGCTTTCCAGGCACAAAAATTGTCTTTTTCAATCTCTTGCCTTTAAGCCATTTTTGGATTTTTACATCCCCCTGGGCTTTTTTGACTATCTTCTCTCTATCTTTAGCCTCACCTGATGCAACAATTATAGTTGAACGAAGTTTGCCATTAATTTGTAGGATAATTGTTGTCTTTTCCTCACGAACCAGCTTAGGATCAAATTTGGGCCAAGGAGATGTATGAATTGAAAACTTTTGTCCCAACTTGTTTACCCATACTTCCTCAGCCATATGTGGGGCAAAAGGAGCTAAAAGAAGCGCCAAAGTTTTAAGTGCTTTTTTATTTGCTCCTTTCTCTCGAAGCAAATTCACAAACTCCATAATGGCAGAAATTGCAGTGTTATAACGAAGACTCTCTATATCGTTGGTTACCTTCTTTATAGTTTGATGCATTTTGACATTAATTTCGCGATTCCGATCAGTGAATGAAGTATCGTTGTCGGAATAGCTTGCAAACAACCTCCAAACTCTTTCTATAAACCTCCTCATTCCCTCAATGCCTGTATCTCTAAAATCTCCACCAGCATCAAACGGTCCCAGAAACATAAGATAAGTTCTAAATGCATCTGCGCCAAACTTTCTTATGTATTCGTCCGGAATGACTATATTTCCCCTACTTTTACTCATCTTTGCCCCATCTTTAATAATAAGGCCGTGGGCGTAAAACCTCTTAAAAGGTTCTTCGAAATCAATTAGTCCCAAATCTTTAAATGCCATTGTTATCCAGCGAGAGTAAAGCAAATGAAGCACTGCGTGTTCTGCCCCACCGATATACATATCAACAGGTAGCCACTTCTTGGTAATAGCCGCATCCCACGGCAACCCATCTTTCTTTCCAAGTGAAGGATATCTTAAAAAGTACCACGAACTATCTAAAAATGTATCAGAAACATCTGTTTCCCTCCTTGCTTTTTGGCCACAGGAAGGACAGTTAACTTCATAAAAGTCTTTTTGTGTTGCCAAGGGAGAAACTCCGGTACCCTTGGGTTGATAGTCTTTAACATATGGAAGTTTGACCGGTAGATCTTTTTCGTCAACTGCATACCAACCTGGCATCTCAGGCCTTTCGCCTTTCTTCTTCTTGGCACAGCTCTCACAATGAATCATTGGAATGGGTGGACCCCAATAACGTTGCCTGGAAATCAACCAATCACGAAGATGATAAGTGGTTACCCTTTTGCCCCAACCCTTCTTTTCCAAATAATCCATCATCTTTTCTGTAGCCTTATGAATATCCATTCCGTTTAAAAATTCAGAATTAACCATTCTCCCCTCTTCCTCTTGTACCTGTTCGACTCTTTCTATTGGAGATTTGTCTCCGTCACTCCCCACAACTACTCTTATAATGGGCAAATTAAACTCCTTTGCAAATTCAAAATCCCGTTTATCATGGCCAGGCACACCCACAACGACACCTGTTCCAATGCCTTTTAAGACAAAATCGCTCACCCAAATAGGCATTTCATAATCATTAAGTTGATTAACGGCATAAAGACCAGTAAATATTCCTGTTTTCTTTCTACCTTCTTCCTGGCGTTCTTGCTCTGATTTACTAAGTGCCTTTTTGATATATTTAGATACTTTATCTTTTTGCTTTGTAGGAATAGCATCAAGAAACTCCTTTGCAATTTCCGGAGATAAAACAATAAATGTAGCCCCAAAGTTCGTGTCTGGCCGTGTGGTAAAGCAAGTAATTGCCCTCTTGCTTTCCTTAACCTTATAAGTGATATCAATTCCCTCTTTTCTACCTATCCAATTTTTCTGAGCAATTGTCACTTTCTTGCTCCAATCAATCTTGTCTAGGTTTGCAAGAAGTGACTCTGGGTAGCGAGTGCCGTCGGGTCTTTTGCCTGTGGAGGTTCTAAAAAACCACTGTTCAAGATCTTTTATTTTAACCTCGGTTGAGCATCTCTCACATTTCCCAGCAATTACCTGCTCATCTGCAAGAACAGTTTTACAAGATGGGCACCAATTTACAACAGATTTGGCACGATATGCTAAACCTGCCTTAAACATCTGAATAAATATCCACTGTGTCCATTTATAATAGTCAGGATCGTAGGTCTCTAAACTATTAGCCCAGGCATAAGAGTTTCCAGTAGCATGAAGCTGCTCGTAGAACTTTTTCTCTGTTTTTTTAGCTACCTTGGCGGGGTGCTTGTCAATTGACAGTGCATAATTTTCCGAGTGGATACCAAAACCGTCTAAGCCAATAGGCTCAAATACATCAAATCCCCCCATTCTCATAAATCTTCCATAGACATCAGCCCCAGTAAAGGCATACATATTGCCTACATGTAACCCTTCTGCTGAGGGATAAGGAAACATCATAAGGTTGTAGTAGGATTTCTTTGCTCTTTTTAAATTGGGAGAATAAATCTTTTCTTGCTCCCACCTAGCCTGCCATCCTTTTTCAACTTTGAGGTGATTATATTTTTGGTCTGGCATAAGATTATTATATATTTTTTAAACATCAATTGTACACAAAAAGCAAACGAAAAAACAAAAACTCCAATTCTTCGGGCAAAAAAGGGGCAGAAAAACCCTGGCACTTAAGGAAGTGGTTTGCCAATTGGCTATTGGCCTCAAGGTTTACTGATTTTCAGAAAAAATGGAAAGATATTAAGCATTTCCGCAGTTTTCCGCAAAGGACAAGGCTAGCTTCAAGAAAATACCATTTAAATGGTCTAAAATTCCTATTATCGGGTACTTGTCTGATATATTTTGATATTAGACCTCTGTTTGAATATCATGCGGAAATTGTGTTATAAGGTTTTGTGAAAAGGATAAATTTTTTCGTATCAAAATACTCACAAAAAGGGTCTTGACAAACCTTCCTCCCCTTTTAAAGATAGTATAAGTAGTATAACTTGTATAATTTGGCCTTAAGTTACAATGTCTAAAAAAGCTGCCGTAGATATAATAACACAAAAGTTTTTTAAATATTTGGAAGAACTAAATATCTCCAAAAAAACACATAAGAACTATCGCTCTGATATTTCTCACTTCTCTGGTTGGCTATTATTAAGCATCCGTAAGTGGGGTATTCTTGCCGAAGAGCTTGTCGATGCAATTCCCTTCATTAATCAGAAACTAGCCAGTGAATATAAAAGCTTTTTGCTTCTAAACAAGGTTGCCGAAAAGACAGTAAACCGTAGGCTTTCTACCTTGAGGCACCTTGCAAGGTTTCTAGTTTCAAC
>JBAUDN010000024.1:0-7026 GCA_049678105.1 Microgenomates group bacterium | reverse complement strand
CATATAGTCAGTATAACTCAAAATTTTGTTTTACAGTCAAAGGGATTGCTTCAAGCTTGACAATCTATATTCTCCGAAGTAGACTTTATCCCATATTATGTTAAGTGAAAGAGTTGAGGCCTTAGAAGCTCTTATAAGTGCTCCGAGAAGCCCAGAGGAAAGACGTCAAGAACAAGAGTTTGTACAGAAAATTAAACCAATTCCAACAGAGCTGTTTTCTGATGATATACCTATCTGCCGCCTTGTTGGTTACTCTGAAACATTCTCAGAGGAATATAGCAGGCCGCCTGAAATGGATAAATTAGACGAATTTCTAGAAAGTTCTGGTCTAACACCTGATGAAATTATGCGCATAGATCCCCTACTTAGAACTATTGCTTACCCATGGATTAATGGCGTAGCCGCAAAAGGAATTGTATTGACAATTGGTGACGTAAAAGAAGTTGTATCACGGGGATTATTAAGTGGAATTGATGGATTTGAAAAATCTCTTGATAGAATAATAATTAAAAGGCTGTTTGCGTAACCCCAGTTAAGATTCTTCCTTGTCTAAAATAAGAAATAATTGATAATTTTGGTACTTGACACCTTCGGGTTTTGTTTGTATCTTAAAAATATATGGCTCCAATAGTTTACAAGCGACAAGGGCAAATATTAGATTTCATTAAACAGTATATTCAGAAAAACGCCAGTGCTCCTACTTTAAGACAGATTGCCGATGCAATTGGAGTCTCCTCTCTTGCAACCGTTCATGAACATCTCACCACTCTGGAGCAGAAGGGTCTTATCAAAAGAAAAACCGGTAAAACTCGCGCGATTGAATTGGTGGGTGTTAAAGAAATATTCTCTCCTGAAGGGATAGAAGTTCCGATTCTTGGTTTTATTGCCGCCGGAGCGCCGATTGAACCCTACACGGATCCCAATGCCACCTTGCCCATACCTCCAACTTTTGCCTCGGGCAAAAAGAGAGTTTATGTTCTGCAGGTTAAAGGTGAATCCATGATTGAGGAACAGATAAGAGATGGTGATTATGTTGTCATCGAGCAAGCGGAAGAAGCTAAAAACGGAGACATTGTTGTTGCTCTTCTGGATAATGGAATGGCAACCTTAAAGCGTTTCTTTAAAGAAGCAACAAGAATAAGATTGGAGCCGGCAAATGCAAGAATGAGCCCGATATTTGTCAAGAATGTAAGAATTCAAGGAAAAGTCGTCGGTCTAATTAGAAGATACTATAAAAATTAGCGTTTTTTCTTCAAGCGGCTCCAAATGAAGGTTGCAATGGCTGCTACTCCAAGGCCAATGATTAGAAACTGAAACTTTCTGAAATAGGGTCTAATTATCGACCAGTTTAGTCCGAGTTCAAGACCTAACCAAGTAAGGAAGGTAGACCAGATAAACGAGCCAATGAAGGTAAGAACACTAAAAAGAGGGAGGTTCATTCTGGCAATGCCGGCGGGGAGAGAGATAAAAGTTCTAATCACAGGCAAAAGCCTTGAACCAAATGCAACCCACTGTCCATATTTATTAAACCAAGATTTTGCTTTATTAAACTCAGACACACGGACTAAAAGCCATTTACCCCATTTTTCAATTGCTTCCCTGATCCATTCTTCTCCCTTCACCCAGCCAAGCCAAAAAGCAAGAAGTGAGCCGACAAGGTTGGCAAAGGCTCCAACAAACACGACAATCCAGAAATCCATTAACCCTCTTCCTACCAGAAAGCCGGCAAAGGGCATGATTATTACTGATGGGATAGGGATTAGCGCCGACTCGGCGGTCATTGTGATAAAAATTACCCAAAGGCCGTGGCTTTCTATAAGGTGGGTTAAATTTTCAACAATAAATTTGATAATTTCTTGCATGGGTTAAAAGGTAATCTTACTTTTTGACAGTTAAGGTTTCAAGTAGATTTCTACCGGTCATGATTTCAGGTTTTGGTATACCCAATAGTGCCAAAACAGTCGGGGCAACATCTGCCAGTATTCCTGAAGGTAAGGTTTGAGATTTACCAAGAAATTCCTTTGATACGACAATAAAGGGTACGGGGTTCGTACTGTGTTCCGTGTCAATCTCACCGGTATGTGTATTTATCATTTCCTCCACATTGCCGTGGTCTGCAATTATTAATAAAGTTCCGCCATAAGCTAAAACAAAGTTTGCAATTCTACTTATGCATTCGTCACACACTTCACAAGCTTTAACGGCAGGGCCGATATTTCCGGTGTGACCTACCATGTCTGGATTTGCGAAATTAATCAAGATAAAAGAATATTGGCTCTCTCGAAGTTTAGCTAATAAAGCATTTGCTTGCTCTCTTGCGGACATCTCGGGCTTTTGATCATAAGTAGGAACATTTGGGGAGGGAGTGATTAACCTTTCTTCTCCCGGAAAAGGAGACTCTCTTTGACCGTTAAAGTAAAAGGTGACAAATCGCTCCTTTTCAGATTCTGCCATCCTTAATTGTCTTAAGTTTGCATCGGAGATAACTCTTCCTAAAGGTATATCTACCATTTCCGGAGGTAGAGACACCTTGGCTCCTGCAGCAACAAGAGATTTACTGTACTCTGTCATGGTGGCAAAAAAAAGATTGTTAACGGCAGGACCTCTTTCAAAAAGTTTTTGGTAGCGAGCAACTTTTGAAGGAATGTGAGTTTTCTCATACTTTTCAAGATAGGGGTCAAATTCCAAAGCAACATTCTGCTCGGTAAATTCTTTAACAATAAAGGCAGCTGTCAGTTGTCTTGGTCTATCTATTCTGAAATTAAAAAAGACCACAGCATCATTTTCTTGAACAAGAGCCACCGGCGCTCCTTGGGCATTGGAAATCAAAGATGGCTCAACAAACTCATCGGTTTTGCCTTGAGAATAAGACAACTCAATAGCCTCTTCAGGAGTTTTGACAAGCTGCCCTTTTCCTTTGGTCAAAGCAAAATATGCCTTGGCAGTACGATCCCACCGTCTATCCCTATCCATAGCCCAATACCTGCCCATTATTGAGGCAATTCTACCCACCCCTTCTTTTTTAATTACTTCTCTTACTTGATTAATATAAGTCTGAGAGGCTGTTGGAGGTGAATCTCTTCCATCTGTAAAAAGATGCAAAAAAAGCTTCTCAAAGTTTTGCCTTTTGGCCAACTGTATTAAGGCAAAGAGGTGGCTAAGATTTGAATGCACACCACCTGCTCCTACCAGTCCCAAATAATGGAGTTTTGAATTATTTTTTCTCGCGTGCTCTATTGCAGCCAAAAGAGTTTTGTTTTCAAAAAAAGAGCCGTCTGCTATTGCCATATTGATTCGCTCCAGGTCTTGATAGACAATTCTGCCGGCCCCGATATTCAAATGACCCGTTTCAGTATTTCCGGCTTCACCACGAGGTAAGCCGACAGCTTCCCCGGAGGCCCCTAGTTGAGTACGGGGATATGAAGCCCAGAAACGATCCATATTTGTTGTATTTGCCAAAGAAACAGCATTGCCTGGCCCAGGAGGTGCAATGCCCCAGCCGTCAAGAACGGCTAGAACTACAAATTTGGTAGGTTTTTGGGGACTCATCTTTTACTTCTAAGGAGTTCCATTTCAACATTAGAAAGTCTGTTATATTTTGCCACCCGCTCTCCTCTTGAGGGTGCACCAAATTTTACATAATCTGCCGCAACTCCAACCGCAAAATCTGCAATGAACCAGTCATTTGTTTCTCCTGACCTATGAGAAACAATGATTTTCCATTTAGCATCTCTGGCTTGTTTAATAACCTTCATAGTTTCGGTTATCGTACCTATTTGATTAGGTTTTACTAAAATTGCATTACAAGCTTTTTCTTTAATGGCTTTTTCAACACGCTTGGGGTTCGTAACCAATAAATCATCGCCGACCAAGGTAACTTGGGAAGACATTATAACGTAAAGTTTCTTCCAGCTGTCCCATGCATCTTCATGGAAGGGATCTTCTAAAATAGCTAAATGGTACTGATTATTTAAATTCTTGTAATACTCAAGCATGGCATTATCGTCCATGGGAGAGGTTTTGTCACGAATTGAATATTGACCTTCTTTATAGAAAACTGAGGCTGCAATATCTAATCCCAAAAAGACATCGCGGCCGAGTGAATAGGGTGTTCCTTTAATAGATTCCACTACAATCTCTAAAGCATCTGCATTGGTGAATAGATTGGGAGCGTATCCTCCTTCATCACCAACAGAATGAATTGCTCCCCGTCTGGCTAAGTTAGTACCTAACGTCATATAAATTTCAGCACCTTCCTGTAAACCCTGAGCAAAGGTTTTGCTTGAAGCTGGAATTATATGGAATTCTTGAAAATCCAAATTACCTGCGCCATGAAGGCCTCCGTTGATCATATTAAAAATTGGCGTAGGAATTTTCATGACGGTCTTAAAGCCTATTTTCTGGGCAAGGATATTGAACCAGGCATAAAGAGTTTGTCGGGAAGCCATGGCGCCTGCTTTGGCCACAGCCGCAGATACGGCCAATATGGCATTGGCTCCATATTTTGATTTATTTTCCGTTCCGTCCGTGCTTATCAGCTTTGAGTCAACTGCTTGCTGATCGACGGGGTCCATACCGGAAACTGCTGGACCCAGAACTTTGATTATGTTTGAAACAGCAGTTAAGACACCTTTTCCTAGATACCTCGAGTCATCCTTATCTCTTAGTTCTAGCGCCTCATGTGTTCCCATAGATGTTCCTGATGGGACAGAAGCAACTGCTACATGTTTTGAGTCCAGTTGGCACGCCGCTTCAACTGTGGGAATACCCCTTGAATCTAATATCTCTCTTGCCCAAATTTTACTTATTTTTGCCATATTGCTATTTTTTTATAATTTCCTTTTCAGTTTCTAGTATAATCCGCCTTACCCGGTTTATTGCATCCGGATTTACAGAAATACTGGTGATACCCATCTTAACAAGATCTTCTACTAAATCATCATATATTGACGGCGCCTGTCCACAAATAGATGAGCTTACACCGTTTTTATTACAAATTTTAATCACACGCTTTAATGCCCATTTAACAGCAAGAGAACGCTCATTGAATGTTTCTGCAACTTCCGCATTATCTCTATCGGTTCCTAAAATAAGCATGGTTAAGTCGTTTGAGCCGATAGACACTCCATCTATACCTACCTTAATAAATTCGTCAAGAAGGATTACATTTACAGGAAGTTCAACCATCATCCAGAACTTAAAACTTGGACTTTCAAAGAGTTCTTCTGCCGCTACGATTCTCCTAACGGCTGCCAGCTCCTCAGGTGAACGAACATAAGGTATCATCACCCATAAATTCTTGTATTTTTCCCTGACCTTCTTAATTGCCCTTAGTTCTAAGGTGAAAACTTCGGGGCTTGCGATATAACGGTATGCACCCCTGAAACCCAACATCGGATTTGGTTCTTCCGGTTCCCACGCTTTTCCTCCGGGAAGTTCCCGATATTCATTGGTTTTGAAATCGGTTGTCCTGTAAACCACAGGGTGGGGGCTGAATGACCGACAAAAAGTACTTATATCACTACTTAACTTATTAATAAACTTTTCTTGCTTTTTCTGTTTTATCGCTTCCTTTGGATGAATTCCGATATTGGCAATCATAAATTCCGCTCTTAACAAACCTACTCCATCCACATTTTTCTTAGACACGCTCCTTGCCAGTTCGGGCTCTGCAAGATTTACATACAGTTTGGTAGCGGTTTTTGTCTTAATTATTCTTTCCGGTTTGGTCTGTTTCTCTTTCTTTTCAAGTTTTATTTTGCTTCCCAGAAAAACTAATCCTTTGGCACCATCAACTGTTACCAGCATGCCGTCTTTTAGTTTGGTGGTGGCTTCTTTTGTGCCAACTATGCAGGGCACTCCCAATTCTCTGGAAACAATAGCGGCGTGACTTGTCTGGCCTCCCTGATCGGTTACAATAGCTGCAGCCTTTTTCATCGCAGGAACGAAATCAGGTGAAGTCATTGTTGAAACTAAGACATCTCCCTTTTTAACTTTATTTATTTCTTTTGGGTTTTTGATAATTCGTACATGACCGGTTGCTATTCCTGGACTGGCAGCGCTCCCTGCTAATAAAGACATCCTTGCAACCTTAATCTCTCCACTCTTATCGGTTACTACTTCTTTCTTATCGCTTGTTTTTATTGTTGTTACAGGTCTTGTCTGAACTATATAAAGTTTTTTACCTTCTTTTGCCCATTCTGCATCCTGGGGGAAATAATAATGTTTTTGTAATTTATCTGCGATTTTGGCCAGCTCAATAATTTCCTTGTCGCTTATCTTTTGAATATCTCGTTTGGTTTTAGGAACATCAACTTGTTTTGTCTCATGTCCGGATTTAATTAATTGGATTGTTTGCTCAGAAATTTGTTTTGAGAGAATAGAAAAAGTTTCTTTTTGAACAGCATATCTGTCGGGAACTACTGAGCCCTGAACAAGTAGCTCTCCCAAACCCCAAACCGCTTCAATTACTATTTTGTCTTTTTCGTTTGTAACAGGATCAACGCTAAACATGACACCGCTAACTTGTGACTGCACCATGTTTTGAACAATAATTGATATCTTTACTTTTTCATGAGAAATTTTGTTTTCTTCGCGGTAAAAAATAGCTCTGGCAGTAAAGAGAGATGCCCAACATTTTTTAACGGTTTCAGTCAGATTTCCCTCTCCTCTGATATTTAAATAAGTATCCTGCTGTCCGGCAAAAGATGCTTCCGGCAAATCTTCGGCCGTCGCAGAAGACCTGACTGCAACCAAAGACTTTTTAAATCTGCCTGAAAGTTTTTTATATGCTGAAATTATATTGCGCGATACTTCCTGGGGGATTTTGCCATTGACTATTTTTCTCCCTATTTGTCTTGAGGCATTATTCAGCTGGTTTGGATCATGTCTGTCGGTAGTTTTTAAAATATTGTCAATTTCCTTTTTGAGATTATTTTCTTCTAAAAAGGCATCATATGCATTAACCGTAACAGCAAATCCGTTGGGAACAGGGAAACCGGCCTTGGTCATTTCTCCAAGGTTAGC
>JBAUDN010000023.1:0-1585 GCA_049678105.1 Microgenomates group bacterium | reverse complement strand
GAAAAGGCTTGGTTAGGAATTTGGTTTCAGCAGAGACATTGGGAAGTGTAACAATGATTTGTGTAGATAAAACAGGCACCTTGACTGAAGGAAAAATGCGAGTGGTTGATGCTATAGGAAAAGAGGAAGACATTACTTCTCAAGTTTCTATTGCAAACGATTTGGACGACCCTCTCCTAATTGCGGCATGGGAATGGGCAGGGAAGAAGCTCAAAAATCATAAAGACTTAAAGAAAAAACATACGCGTCTTGATAGCATACCTTTCTCTTCGGAAAACAGATTTTTTGCAAGTTTAAACAAATGGAAAGGTGGAGAAAAGATACTTTTTGTTAATGGGGCCCCAGAATTCTTAATCGAATGGTCGAACTTAAAGGAAGAAGAAAAGAAAGAATTAAACCAGAAAATTGAAGAGCTTTCTTCACAAGGAAAGAGATTAATGGGGCTTGCAAGAAAAAAGGTTTCTCCAGGCGAGAAAAGTATAAAAATAGAAGACGTTAAAAGAAATCTTGATTGGGTTGGGCTCTTGGCTTTTTCGGATCCTGTGAGGCCTGGGGTGAGCGAGGCCTTTGAAAAAACAAGGACAGCAGGAGTCAAGCTTTTAGTTATCACTGGAGATTATTCTCAAACTGCGCTTTCTGTTATGGATCAACTTAATATTGAGTGCAAGAAGAACTGCGTTGTTCTAGGGGAAGAAATTGAGAGGTTAAATGTTGATAAATTATCTACTTTACTTGCGGAGGGGGAAACGAAACTTTTCGCAAGGACAACACCAGACCAGAAATTAAAGATTGTGGAAGCTTTAAAAAAGAACGGAGAGATTGTTGCCATGATGGGAGACGGAGTTAATGATGCCCCGGCGCTAAAGAAGGCTGATATTGGAATTGTAGTTGGAGAGGCAACTGATGTTGCAAAAGAAACAGCAGACCTTATTCTCCTTGATTCAAGTTTCGCAACAATTATTGAGGCAATAGAAGAGGGTAGGGGGATATTTGACAACATTAGAAAAATAATTCTTTATTTAATGAGCGATGCCTTTGAAGAGATTATTGCTGTTTTAGGGACGCTTATCTTAGGTCTCCCTCTTGCAGTAACTGCAGGGCAAATATTGTGGATTAACCTGATTTCTGATGGGTTCCCAGATCTTGCATTAACTGTTGAACCAAAGTCGCCCGACATTATGGAAAGGCCGCCACGTTCCCCTAAAGAGAATATTGTCAATACATGGATGAAAGACATTATTATGATAGTTTCTTTGGCAGGTGGCATTTTGGCTTTGGTGCTTTTTGTATATTTTTATAAAACAACAGAAGATTTACTTGTTGCCCGTTCGATTGCTTTTGCTACATTGGGTGTGAATTCTTTAGTTTTTGTATTTTCAGTAAGGACATTGACAAAGCCTTTCTGGGAAGAAGGTTTATTTGTCAATAAATGGCTAAATTTGGCAGTCCTGGCCGGATTTGTACTCCAAATTGGACCTTTTCTCTTTGAACCTACAAGAATTTTTCTAGGAATTGTTCCACTAACGGTCTTACAGTGGCTAGTGGTCTTCTCGGCGTCCACTTTAATGTTTATAATAATTGAAAG
>JBAUDN010000022.1:0-4889 GCA_049678105.1 Microgenomates group bacterium | reverse complement strand
ACCACCGACCGCTCCCTTACGAAGGGAATGCTCTACCACTGAGCTACGTCGGCAATTATATATCGAATTATACCATTTAGAAGGTTGTTTGGTATGGTGTTTAGCTTTGATTATCCTTTTCAGGCTTTTCTGATTTAAAGATGCCAAGAGCGGTTTCGTGAAGTACTTCAATGCCTTGCCTCCATCTGCCTGTCGATTTGGCAATGTCAGCCGTTATCATAAGTTCATCAAAAACTCTTCCTCGGGCCCTCCCCACTTCGGCTTCAAATTCTTTCATTTGAGGGAATGGTACAATATTTAAACTAGAAGTTCAATATTGAGCGGGATACGGGAGTCGAACCCGTCTTTCCACCTTGGGAAGGTGATGTTGAGCCGCTCAACTAATCCCGCATATACAGGACTAGTATACCATTGCTTACCGCCATCCTAAAGCTATATGGGAAGAACCAAAACATTTCCAGTATGGATTAGGTCAGGGTTTGCTAACTGGTTCTCCTGAGCTATATCAACCCACAGGTAGCCGTCTCCGTATGCCCTAACCGCAATATTCCAAAGGCAATCTCCGTGCACAACAGTATAGGTTGCTCCAGAAATTGGTTCAATTTGTTTTTCAAGAATCTCAGTAGCAATACTTACGGTTGTCAGCTTAGGTTCAACCTCAGGAATAACCAGTTCTTGTCCCATATCAATTTGACCGGGGTCAACAAGGTTATTTTCACTGGCAATATCTACCCAGTTGTAGCCGGAATCATAGTAACGTTCCGCAACTTTCCAGAGATTATCTCCCTCTTGCACTATATGAATGGTTTTTCCGTCTCTTGTAATTATGGGTCCTTCTTGCTCTATGCCTTCTCCTGGAAGTGTTGTTCCCGTTTCAAGACCCCTGAAGTAGTTAACTACCAAGACTCCTACCACGACAATAACAATGGCTCCCAGAAACATGCTTAAAGTAGACTCATGAACCTTTAGAGATTTGAGAATAGATTTAAGATTCAAATTTTTCACCTCCGATCAGAAGGGCAGGAGATACTTAGAGCAGATTTTAAATAAGTAAGAAGAATTTAAAGTAGAAGGTTACAAATGTCAAGGGCTTTTAGTTGTGTCTAGCCTTTTCAACTTTGGATTTAGAGACGGTAGCAATACCACTTCTAATGTTTATAGGGTCTCTTTCGCCCACAGCTCTGGTAAGTCTTTGTGTTTCCTCCTGGGACTTCGTAATAAATATCCCCGAAAAACTTGATTCTGCCACAGCCAAAGCCTCTTTTTGAAAGCCAGTGTTGATAAGACAGCCAAATATACATTTTGCTAAGTGTAGAAGCCTTGTGCCGGCGACAATTTCTGCCTGCATAAGAAGGCGGGCAGCCTTCTCTTGGGCTTTTTGTAATTCTCCAAAATCAACTTCTTTTTCAAATTTACTCAAGAATAATGAATGACCTATCCAAACCTTGGATTGAAGATAAAGACTGATGTAATTTAGAGGTACCTGATATTGAGGAAATAGATTCTCAAAGGAAGAATAGGCATTGGCGATGGTCGTTTCAGCCTCTGCTGGGGGAGACGGCCATCCTGAACTAAGCTGATGATGTCTTCGTTTATTTTATCTTCAAGCTTAAGTTGTGTCTTCAGGCTCTCATCGAATAGAGGCCAATCGACAGGTTCATTTAGTGGTACCTGAAGATACTCATGTACCAACTCTTTCATCGGTAATTCGGCATAGGATAGCCATTCCTTGTTCATGTTTACGATTTTACAAGAAAAAGATGAAGAAATCAATATTATGGGCTACAGACAAATTTCAAAAGATTTTCACACTACTTCACAGGCATAAAATTTGAGCAAATAATTTATACACTAACGATGTTCAAGCCTATTATCTAAATTCTATACACGAAGAAGAAAGAATATGATTTAGAGATAAAAGGCTCCTTAGAGTGCGAGGACTAGAGAGATTAAAATTAATAGAATACCTGCTATTGATCCGATAATTACTGGATATGATACTTTGGCCTTGGAAGGTTCTGGTTCTTCAGCGACAGGCGGACTTGTGTCAGTCGGTGTAGGAGTCGTTGTGATAGTGGTTATTGCCGCCTCAGAACAATCTTCTTCTTCTGGATAATCCCGGTGTCGACAAGTGTTGGTGGCCACATAACAAATATAGTCTTCATTGGCCTGTTCACATTGAGCACTAGTTGTACATGTAGAATTGCAGGTATATGTTATTGAATCTGATTTTTCAGCCTCGGGAAGATCAGCTTCGGCAATAGGTGAACTTGTGTCAGTCGGTATAGGCGTGGGCGTAGGAGTTGCTGTGGGCGTAGGAGTTGCTGTGGGTGTGGGGGTAAGTGTAGGAGTAGGAGTTGGTGTAGGTGTGGGTGTAGGGGTAGATGTGGGTGTTGCTGTACCTGTGGGTGAAGGACTACTCGTACCTGTGGATGTAGGTGTAGGAGTAAGTGTAGGAGTAGGAGTTGGAACATCGCAGTCTTCATTATCTGAGCACTCGTTTTCTTTCGGCTTACAGTCCGGTACAGAAGCAATTGTTTCGCATGTGGTGTCAACACAGATCTTGCAAGGACCTTTAACTTTAGCTTTTTCTCTTATGTCCTGCTGTCTTTGTACAAGGATTACGCCCGCTCCTATTCCTCCTACTAGAAACAAAATTCCCAAAATTGAGGCAATTATCTTTTTGCCTCCAAATTTACTTCCTCCTTTGCCCGATGTGGTAATGTCTGGAGGGATATCCATACCCTGGCTTTTTCCAGGGGAGACTGTTTCCTCAGGCACTGTGGCCTTTTCAGGTTCCTTCTTTTTTTCAATTATTGGCGGAGCTGTTGGAGTGGGAGTAATGGGTTCAGTTGTTGGATTAGGTTGGTCAACAGTTGACGTTTCTTGGGCGAGTGGGCTACCCAGGGGCTGATTTGTGTCCGTTGTAGATTTATTTTCGTCGGGCATGCTTTATTAATAAAGTTTATTTAGGTTTTTCCAAAGGTAAAAAACCAGATATCAAGCTAAAGACAATTAGACCTAATCCCATTATGGAATATAAAATAGTGGGTTTCAAGTTGCTTGAGTTTGGAACATCGGATGTCGTAGAGATGGAAGTTGTAGTCGGAGCGGTTATTGTGGGTTTTTAATGTTTATTATGCAATTAAAGTTTATAGTAGCGGGCTCAATGGGACGAGTTTCGAACTATTCGATTAGCTTAAATCTCGGTACTTTTTTACCGTTTACCTCGACTTTCTCTATAAACATTGTTAATGGTCTGACCCATAAAGCATTTTTACCAAATTCTTTGCTTTTATATAGGGCTTTATAAACAACCAGCTTTTCTTGAGTCTCGCTGTGTCTAGCTATACCAATGACTTTGTAGAATTTTCCTTTATAGTGCTGATATTTTCCCTTTTTAACTTGCTCCACAGAAACATTATATCAAGAAGTTGGGTAAAAAGGTGCGGGCTCTAGTTGACTATGCCAGGAACTTCTATCAAATATATTTTAACCAAGAAAAAACCCCAAGAGGAAAACTTCCCTAATGGGGTTTTGTGTTTAAGGAGAAGAAAGCTAAGAGACTTTCATTAGATTAGGACGAATCTTAGCCAGTCTTTCCTTGCTGAGGGGCAAATGCCATGTGCGTTGAAGGGAGTTGGTTTGATTCCAAAATCCACCATCTGGAACAATGCCCATATCAGCGCAGAAACCTTCAAACAAAAAATTGAGCTCACCTTCCTTAAATGGCCAGTAGATAAATTTGTACTTCCATTTTCCCTCGGAATCCTGAAACGGCTCACTCAAAACAATTATCTTTTTACTGCTTTGAGTGCGAGCATCCACTTTCAGGTATATCTGGCCAGCATGTAGTCCACGCAAAGTGCGGACTTGTCTGGGCCCCCAATGAGGGCGTTTTGTCTGAACACCTGCTGTCGAGAAAGACATCGTAACCTCCTTCGGTTATAGATTAAATGTGCAAACAAGAAACGGATTTACAAGATGTATTCGTACCTGCTTAATCTTGTGAGGAGACAATATCAAATATGAAGCTAAATGTCAATATTATGGGTAGTTGGCGGGCTTAATATGTCGAAAATGGAACACCTAGTGGAAGATTTAACTGAAAAATATGAAGCCTTGTTGAGTTTGGGGTTGTTGCCAGAAAATATCGCAAGTCATTATCAAACTTCTTGATATATTGTTTTGATTTTTACTCACCTATTAAGAGGATTTTTAAAACAATTTCATCCTTTTGGACTCATCAGTAAGGATACACATCCTTAAATTGATGGTGCTTTACAACTTTTCTTTTTTTAAAGATAAGTTGAAGGGTGTTAGCACCATTTCCCTTGTATTCACTACTCGAGTATTGCTTCTCTGCCAGCAAGAGCGATTTCGACATCCTGTTCTTCGGTGCCCCCTGAGTAGCTTAAGTAGATCCTGCCATCCTCGAGCGTCATAACTATTCCGCCGAGCCAATCGTTTTCTCCAGCACGTGCAGGTCGGGGGATTGGCCCACTCGGGCATCTGGTTGAACGCATCTTGGCATATTTCCCGAGTGCGATCCCAAGATAACTAGCCCCCTTATCCCGGCTTTTGTCAGGATCAGGGCTTCTTTCAAAGACATTCAAATCCATCCATTCGATGGGCTCAGGTGTTGCAAACCCATGAGCTTCAAGAGCGATTACGGCAACGCCTTTTGTGAGCCCGAGGCGCATCGCCTTTTGCAACATTGCATCAAGAGCGGTCCTTCGTTTCTTCCATGCATCTAAATACGTTGACATGGCAATTCTCCTTTAGGTTTAAGGTGCAAGCAGAAATCCGAATGATTCAATGGCAATTATATCAACAAATACGAGGGATTCAACTTATGGAGTATTTGCGGGGCTGACGGGTTTTATCTA